>NZ_JADPKG010000122.1:0-123913 GCF_023073875.1 Bradyrhizobium sp. 154 | reverse complement strand
CGCCGGCGGCGTCGCGGTGATCCGCGTCGGCGGCGCGACCGAGGTCGAGGTGAAGGAGCGCAAGGATCGCGTTGATGACGCGATGCATGCGACCCGCGCGGCCGTGGAAGAAGGCATCGTCCCCGGCGGCGGCGTCGCCCTGCTCCGTGCCTCCGAGCAGCTCAAGGGCCTGCGCACCAAGAACGACGACCAGAAGACCGGCGTCGAGATCGTGCGCAAGGCGCTGTCGGCGCCCGCTCGCCAGATCGCTATCAACGCCGGCGAAGACGGCTCGGTGATCGTCGGCAAGATCCTGGAGAACAAGGCCTATAATTACGGCTTCGATTCCCAGACCGGCGAATATGCCGACCTCGTCAAGAAGGGCATCATCGACCCGACCAAGGTGGTCCGCACCGCGATCCAGAACGCAGCCTCGGTGGCCGCGCTCCTGATCACCACGGAAGCCATGGTCGCCGAGCTGCCCAAGAAGGGCGGCGCCGGCCCGGCGATGCCCCCCGGCGGCGGCATGGGCGGCATGGACTTCTGATCCAGCCATCTCAAGGAGTACGAAACCCCGGCAGCAATGCCGGGGTTTTTGTTTTGGGCAACCTTCCCGCCACCGCCATTCCGGGGCGCGCCCTCTTGGGCGCGAGCCCCGGAATGACGAGCGGACGGAGCGCAGCGCAATCCGGCCACGCACACCGCCTGGATGACGAGACCATTCACCGCACCTTCCCCAGCCGCTCCATGTGCGGCTCGCCGTCTTCGTCGAACGACCAGAAGATCCGCGTCACCTTCCCGACGAGATTGTCCATCGGCACGAAACCGAATGTCGACGTCATGCGGCTGTCGGTGGAATTGTCCCGGTTGTCGCCGAGCACGAAGAAGTGGCCCGGCGGCACCGTGAAGACATCCGTATTGTCCAGGAAGCCGTTATCGATGCAGTCATAGGTCACATAGGACACGCCGCTCGGCAGCGTCTCGCGCCACCGCTTGACCTTGAAGCTGCCATCCACACCGCAGGCGATGCCTGCGAGCCCGTGCTCGAGCGGCGCGCGTCACTGGACGGTCGTTGAGCATGAGCTGGCCCTGCCGCACCTGGATGCGGTCGCCGGGCAGCCCGACCATGCGCTTGACGTAATCGACCGAACTGTCCTTCGCCGTCCGGAACACGACGATTCGCCATATTCCGGTTCGGCGGCGAACAGGCGGCCCGAGATCCAGGACGGCGCGAAAGGAAAGGAATAGCGGCCGTAGCCATAGGCATATTTCGCGACGAAGACGTAGTCGCCGACCATCAGCGTCGGCGCCATCGAACGAGAAGGGATGTTGAACGGCTGATACAGCAAGAAGCGAAACAGGAACGGCGGCGACCACAGCAGCGGAATCAACAGGATCAGGATGACAATCGCCTTCCATTCACGCGACTGCGCCGACGACCGCGGCCGGAATGTTTCCTGAATGGTCATGCACCTGCCCTGATCAAATCCGTAGCCGTCGCGAGATTACGCAACTTTCGCGCGCGTGCAATCCCGGCTCCGTGATCTCGGTCGCATAGGTTCGGCCATTCATGGCAAGGGCGACACAACGGATATGTGAAGGCCGCCCATGGGCCTTCGGGTTTTCACGCGCTCTCGGGTTATCCCCGCGCAAGTTCGCTGAAACACGCTCGCAGCCAGTCGATCGTCACACGTGTCGCGGCGTCGCGCTTGAGATGGTTTTGCACGAGCAGCCAGACGTCGCGGCGTTTCGGCAGCAGCGTGGCGCGCAGGCGGCGATCGCCGAGCAGCTCGGTGCAGCTGTGCTCCGGCAACACGCCAGCGGCCTGATGCGAGCGGATCAGGGTGCGGATGATGCGGACATTGTCGGTCACGCAGCGAGGGCGGATTTTCTTCGTCCGCAGGAATTGCATCTCGGGAATGGCGCCGAGCTCGTCCGGATAAGCGCATAGCACCGGCTCGCCTTCAGTCGCGTCCGGTTCAAAATAGTAGATGCGGATGTCGCCGAGCCTGGAGATCGAAAAGTCGCCCTTGTCGGGCTTGCGCAGGCGGATCGCGAGATCGGCCTCCCAGCGCGAGAACCTGACGTTCTCGCTCGAGGTCAGGAATTGCAGCGTCAGGCCGGGATTGGCGCGCAGGAACTCGCTCGCATGCGGGGACAGCACCTCCTCGGCGACCGCATTGGTCGCGGCGATGCGCAGCCGCCCCACGGGGCCGGGCATGCTCTCACTGATGCGACCGATCTCGGCGGCATGCGCGGCCATGGCTTGGACGTGCGCCAGCACCGCCTCGCACTGACGCGTCGGCTTGCGGACACCGTCGGCAGCCTCAAACAGGCGCAGGCCGAGCGCATATTCGATGCGCGCCAGCCGACGTCCGACCGTGGTCTCGTCGATGCGCAGCCGCGCGCTGGCGCCGGCATAGGTGCCCTCGTCTCTGACCGCGGCGATGATGCGAAGATCGTCCCAATTCATGGTTTCAAGGCTACATCGGCTGGCATTGGCCTGCAATATCGCAGCCGTCGGCTGCAATATCCCTGCATATCGGCAGGCTACCGACGAGCTATGCTCGGCCAACCTTACGCTTGGAGATTCTGAAGATCATGATGCCCGCAAAGACCCTGCTGCAGCTCGCCGGTGCCGACCTCACTCCGCCGCGTCTTGACGACGCCGCGCTGGTGCTGATCGACATCCAGAACGAATATCTCGCAGGTCCCCTCGCCCTGCCGGACGCCAAGCCTGCGATCGCGCGGGCGACCGTCCTGCTGGCGCGGGCGCGCGAGCGCGGATCTGCGATCATCCATATCGCCCATCGCGGCAAGCCCGGCGGCCTGTTCGATCGCTCCGCCGATCGCGGCGCCATCGTCGCCGAGCTCGCGCCGCTTGCGGACGAGCTCGTGATCGAGAAGGAGTTGCCGAACGCTTTCGCCGGCACCGGCCTGCAGGCGCAGCTCGCCGCCAGCGGACGCAACAACATCGTGTTGGCCGGATTCATGACGCACATGTGCGTCAGCTCCACCGCCCGCGCCGCGCTCGATCTCGGGTTTCGCACGACCATCGATGCCGATTCCTGCGCCACGCGTGATCTGCCCGACGGCCGCGGCGGCACGCTGGATGCCCGGACCATCCACGAGGTCGCGCTGGCCGAGCTCTCGGACCGCTTCGCGATCATCGCGCGCGGCGATGCGCTGGCGTGAAGGAGTTCAGGATGCTGCAGCTCTATTTCTTCCCGATGGCCTGCTCGCTCTCGAGCCGTATCGCGCTGATGGAGGCGGGCGTCGAGGCTCAGTATCACCTTGCCCATATCTGGACGAAGAAGGTCGTGGACGACGACACCGATTTCCGCGATGTGTCGCCGAAGGGCGCGGTGCCGGTCCTCGTCCTGGAGAACGGCGAGCGGTTGACCGAAAGCGCGGCAGTGCTGCAATACATCGCCGATGTGAGGCCGCAGGCGGGCCTTGCGCCCCGGTTTGGCGATCCCGACCGCTATCGCCTCCAGGAATGGCTGAGCTTCATCGGCGCCGAGATCCACAAGGCGTTCCTGTTTCCGGCCTTCTGGTACAAGGACGACGGCTCGCTCGCCAAGCCGCGCGCTAGAATTGTGCAGACATTGTCGGCGCCATCAGCGCATCTGGCGGACCGCGAATTCCTGGTCGGTCACGGCTTCACCGTTGCGGATGCGCATCTCACCTGGGCGTTGCTGCTGCTCCGTCATGCAGGAATCGATATCGCGCAGTGGCCATCGTTGGCCGCCTATCTCGAGCGCATGCAGGCGCGGCCCGCCGTGCGTGAGGCGATCGCGACCGAGATGGCGCTGCGCAAGACGATGGCGAGTTGAGCGCGTCTCACTCCACCCGCGCCAGCACCGCGAGCTTGCGGATGCCCTTGTTGCGGTAGGCGTCCAGGAACGCGTAATAATCCTTGAACGACACGCAGCCGTTGGAATCGCCGTTCGGACCGAGCATGAAGGTGTGCGCGAGCAGGCCGTCGCGGCCGTAGATCGCGCTCTCGCCGCCGAGCGGGGTCAGGCGCAGCGCCGGCACGCCGTGGAACAGCGCCTCGCGCGGCTTCAGCGTGTAGATGTGCGGCGGCGTCACACCGCGCATACGCTGGCGCTGGGAGCGCGGATCGTCGAGATTGGAGCCGAGGCCGGAATGCGCCTCGAGCTTGGTGCCATCGGGCAGATAAACCGTCTTGGCGGTGATGTCGTAGACCGCGGTGTCGCGCTCATAGGGCGGCGCACCGCCGAACATCGGATTCTGCTCCTTCGGCGCGATGGACGCTGTGATGCTGGCATCGGCCGAGGCATACGCCAAGAGCCCGCCGGACGGCTCACGCTTGCCCCAGAGTTTCTCGACCATCGATTGGCGCGGACCGGTGATCGACATCACCGCAGCCTTGGCGCGATCGGCGAAGGATTTTGGTTTAGCCTCGGGCGCCGGCACGATCTCGGCCGGATCGGCCGAGGCCAGCTGCACACCGGCGTCAGCGCGCTTGGCCTTGGCAGCGTCCACGATCTTGGCCGAGCCTTGCGGCTTCAGCGCGTCCGCGACCTTCGCGATCACGTTGGGCTTCGCGGCTTCCTTCGACGCATCCTTGATAGCGTCCTTGGCCTCGGCAACGCTGATTGCCGGCGCTGCAGGCGCGGCGCTGGCCGCGCTCGAGGCCACGCCTTGCGTCGCAGCCGCGGCAAAGCGCTCGTTGAACATCTCGCGCGAGATCGGCGCGGTCACCTGCAACCGGTCCGGCAGGAGCGCGAAGGTTTCCTTGACCGCCTCGCCCGCCTCGCGCAGCACCACCTTGGGTGCGCGCTTGATCACGGGCTCGTCGTAGCCGCTGTTGCCGACGGTCGGATAGACGCTGGCGCCAAGGATGTTGTGGTAGATGGTCCAGCCGGCGCCAATCACGACGCAGCCGATCGCCGTGGCGCCGAGCCAATTACGGGTGGTCATTTTCCGGGAAGATTTCCGCGAATAATTCTTCGAGAATTTCTTGGACTTCCGTGCCGCGTTACTCTGCGCAGCGATACTCGTACTCATTCGCCTTGCGTCCAGGACGGTGTCACTCAGTCCCCCTTCGAAGCGCCGCTGGTCACGATCCGGGACCAGCATCTCGCAGAGGGTCGGAGCGTCATTAAGGCGACTTTTAGTTAAATGCAGATTAAGTTCAGGCGGATATGGGGCAACTCGTTAACGTCGTCCCATTTCGGGAAAAAAGCCCGCAGAATTACGGCCTTAGCCGAAACTGTTAACCATGAATTCTCGACCGGTTCAGGCCGGCCACCCGACGCCTCCGCCCGCAGCCAAGACGCACCCAACAGCGCCTTTTTCGTGATCATCAAACTGGGCCTGACCACAGCGCCGAGGGGTTGCGAGGCTGGTGGACTCCAGCCGCCCTGCCGCGCGCCGGGCGGTCGCGGCAACAGCTCATGCAGGTCACGCACCGCGGGACGGAAGTGCTCACGCGGCACGGCGCTGTGACTGAAAGTTGATCGCGCCGGCCTGGAAATCGCCGCGACGAGAAAATAGCTCCTGAGTCAGTACTTTTCGGCAGCCTCTGCGTGTGATACGGTACCGTATCAACATCGCCTTGAACTGTGCCGAGCACGCAAACGGAGGCAGGCATGAGAGGCTTTTCGCGCGCCGGGTTTTGCGCCCTGGCGTGTTTATTGTTGTTGATTGGGTTTGCAAGGGCACAGTCTGCTGCCAATGCGGGCTGTACGGCATCGCCGTCGGCCGTGGGCACGCAGGTTTGGCGCTGCGACAACGGCATCACGATCGTTGCGGAAAACGGCGCCAGATTTGAACTAAAGGACGCCAACCGCGACGGACATATAGACTCCGTGGAATTGAGCAGCAAAGCCCTGCTGATCGAGGTGCCCAAGAAGCCCGGCGGCAATCCCTTCAAGGTGTTGACCCCGCAGGCGATCGCGGCGGTGCGCGGCACGAAATGGGCGGTCGATGTCGCGGACGCCAAGACCTCCGTGTTCGTCGCTGACGGCCGCGTCGGCGTGACCCGCAGGGCTCGTGGACGCGGTGTCGTGCTCGGACCCGGCGAAGGGGTCGATGTCGAGGCAACCGGCCCGTTGACCGTCAAGACGTGGGGCCAGCCGCGCGTCGACGCGCTGATGGCACGACTCGGACAATAAGCTGGGTCGATAAGGCTCAGCTCAATAAGATTTGGACAGTAGAAGATTGCAAACCGACCGCATGCGTAGCCGACGCGTTCAGATCCTGGTGGCACTCGTTCTCACCGCGCTATGGGGCGCGGGCATCTTTGCCGCGCACGCCAACGGCCATCTGCGCTTTCTCGACCGCCTCGAAGCGACGTTGACGGATTGGCGGACCCAGGTCCGCGGCGTGCAGCGCCCGCCCGATCTCGTCACCATCGTAGCGATCGACGATACTGTGGTGAAGCGCGGCGGCAGCTATCCGCTGCCCCGGGCCGATCTCGCCCGCGTCGTCGACACCATCGTGCAGTTCAAGCCGAAGGTCATCGCGATCGACTTGCTGCTGGTCGACCGCAGTGCCGCGATCGGCGATGCGACGCTCGCCAACACGCTCGCCACCGGTCCGATGGTGCTCGCGGCGGCGGCGATCTTCCCGACCGACAGCGAGACCGTGGCGCCGAGCAGCGAAGGTCCCCTTGCGGTCCTGCCGCAGGCCGAGCGCTTCCTGCTGCCGCTGCCCGCCTTCGCCGAGCATGCAGAGGTCGGCGTCGTCAACGTCGCGACGGGACAGTCGGGCTCGCCGCTTTCGGTGCCGATGCTGTTCCGGACGGCCGACAAGGTCGAGCTGTCGTTTCCTTTGCGCGTGGCGGCCCGCGCGCTCGACAAGCCGCTGACGATCGCGCCGGATCATCTCAGGCTCGGTGACCGCGTGGTGCCGACCGATACCGACTTCGCGCTGCCGATCACCTATTACGGCCCGCGCCGCACCATCCGCACCGTCAGCGCGCAGAGCATTTTCGACGGCACGCTCAACCGCGCCGCGATCGAGAACCGGATCGTCGTGATCGGCGCCGCGGTCGCCGGCGGCGGCGACTTCTACCCGACGCCGTTCGATTCGCTGATGCCCGGCGTCGAGGTGGTCGCGACCGCAATCACCCACCTCGTCGCTGGCGACGGCATCGTGCGCGACCGCAGGGTGCATACCGCCGACGCATTCGCCGCGATCCTCTTGCCAATGCTGTTGGTCGGCCTGCTTGCCTGGCGGCGCAGTGCACTCGGCATCATGGCGGCGGCCGCGGTGATGATCGCGTGGGCCGGGCTGAACCTGTTCGCGTTCACCCACGGCATCTGGCTGAATGCCGCGACGACGCTCGCCGCGGCCGTGCCGCCGGTTGCGATCTTTGCCGGCGTGCAGCTGTGGGCGGGAGGCCGCCGCACGCAATATCTCGCCGCCAAGAGCAGGTCGCTGGCGCAATTCCAGGCGCCGGCGGTGCAGGACTGGCTGGCGCGCGATCCGAATTTCCTGTCCAAGCCCATTCGGCAAGACGCCGCCGTGGTTTTCATCGATCTCTCTGGCTTCACAGGCTTGAGCGAACGGACCGATCCGGACGCGCTCCAGGACATCCTGAAGGCGTTCCACGCGCTGCTGGACAAGACCGCAGCCGATTGCGGCGGCTTGATCACCGGCTTTCTCGGCGATGGCGCCATGATCCTGTTCGGACTGCCGCGCGCAATACCCGATGACGCGGCGCGCGCGCTGAAATGCGCGATCGACCTGCATCGCGGAGTCGAGCGCTGGATCGCCTCGTTGCCGCCTGCCATCGGACATCAGCTCGGCTTCAAGATCGGCGCGCATTTCGGCGAGATCGTCGCCTCCCGCCTCGGCGAAAGCCACCAGCACATCACGGCGACCGGCGACACCGTCAACGTCGCGAGCCGGCTGATGGAGGTCGCCGCCCGGAACGGCGCGCGGCTTGCGCTGAGCGATACGCTGCTGGACACCGCCGACTTCCACGGCGCTCCCGACGGCATCCTGTCAGGCCCCCTGCTCACGCAAGTCCGCGGCCGCTCCGGCGTCGTGACCGTCTGGTTCTGGCGCGATCGGGACGTACCGGACCAGGCCGCCACCAAGGCCGAGATGATCGGCTGAAGCCCTTACCGCGCTTCCGGCGGCGGGGAGCGGTCGAGCACGTCGCCCTTGGCGCCTTCCAAGAGATCGATGCCGTAGGTCTCGACCACGAGCGGCCCGCGCTTGCGCTGCAATTGCGCAATCTGCGTCACCTTCTCAAAGAGGTCGTTGAGGGCAGGATGACCATCGCTGCGCAGCTCGTCGACATAGAGCAGCTTGCCGGCGAGCAGCTTGGGATCGGGGTCGGGCATGTTGACCCAGCGGATGCGCTGGGTCTGCTGGGCCACGCAGGTGCCGCGCGGCAAATAAAAGGCGAGCCAGCCCGTGGTGCCATAGTCCTGCGCGAGCACACAGGTCGCGCCACTGCGCGCGCGCACCGCTTCGATCTGCGCGGCAAGCTCACGCCAGCCGACGCCGACGCTGCGCACAGTGGCATCGCGGCGATAGCCGGACAGCCAGCCGGTATTGGCCTGCACGATCAGGACCGCAAACATCACGATGCTGACCGGCGCGGCCCACCGCAGGCAGAAATCCACCAGGCGCCGCTGGCGCGGCTTCCACTGCACGAGGTTGGCGGCGGCGGCCGCGGCGACGACGAAGGGTGGGTAGACCGGCGCAAACCAGTTGGCCTCGACGCGGGCGTGTAGCGAATGCCAGACGAAATAAGCAACGACGGTCCAGAACATCGTCGCGATCAGCACGCGCGAGGCCAGCGCGCCGGCCCGGTGCCAGGTCAGCGCATGCAGCCCCATCGCGCCCAGGATGAAGACGAGCGGGGTCGCAAACGCGATCTGGGTCGGGATCAGCTCGGCGATGAAGACGGGACGGAAGTCCTCGATTCTGGCGCGGCCGAGCTGCTTTGCGAACGACACCCAGTGATGGTCCGCATTCCAGAGGATCACCGGCGAGAACAGCGCGAGGGCCACGAGACCGCCGAGATAGGGCCAGGGCGAGAGAAACCAGTGCCGCAGCTTCGGGACGGAAGCGAGCCAGATCAGGATCGCCAGCCCAAAGAACATCGCGGTGTATTTCGACAGCAGCGCCGCACCGACGGCCGCGCCGGCCGCAAGCCACCATGCTCCGCGTCCGGTCTCCAGCACCTTTGCGAGGAAGAACAGCACGAAACTGGAGGCGACCAGCAGCGGCGCATCAGGCGTGACGATCAGCGTGCCAACCGCGGCCATCATCGTCACGTTGAGCAGGATGGCGCTGGTGGCGGCCACGCGCGCGCTGCCGAACAGGATCGCGGCCGAGCGGTAGACCGCATAGCTCATCGGCAGCGCCAGCAGGATCGAGACAAGGCGGACGCCGAGCTCAGTGTCGCCGGCAATCATGGTGCCGGCGCGGATCACATAGGCCACCATCGGCGGGTGGTCGTAGTAACCGCCCGCCAAATTTTTCGACCACATCCAGTAATAGGCTTCGTCGAAGGTGATCGGCGTGAAAGCCGCGGCGACCAGCCGCAACACGACCAACGCAAGAATCGTGAGCGCGGTGTTGCGGACGATCCGCGCGTCAGCTCCGCCCATATCGCGCTATTTCTTGCGCCAGACGAACAGTCCGGACATCGCGTAGTTCCACACCACGCCCATCAATGCACCGGCCATGCCGGCCAGCCACCAGATCGGCTCCTGGTCGTAGACCGAGAAGGCGACGCCGACATTGGCGAGCAGGCCGACGCTGCACACGATGTAGAAGGCGATCAAGCCGCGCAGCAGCGCAAAGCCCTTCAGCCGCTGGTCGCGATAAGTGAGGAAGTTGTTGAGGATGAAATTGCTGGTCATGGCGACGATGGCGCCGGCGGCCTGCGCCTCCGCGAACGGCGCCTTGAACAGCTGAAGCGCGATGAACAGCGTGGCGAGATGCACCACGAGGCCGATGCCGCCGACCATCGCGAACAAGATAAAGCGCAGCGAGACGATGTCGTTGCTCAGCTTGGCCAGCACGAGGCCAAGGAAGTCCAGCGCGACCATGGAATCGAGCTTGCTCTCGCCGTGCTGCCGGGCGCCAAAGGTGTAGGGAATCTCGACCGCACGTAAGTTGCCATGCGCGGTCGCGACCAGGTCGAGCAGGATCTTGAAACCGTGCACCGACAGCTTTGGCGCGAGCTGCTCGAAACGATCGCGGCGGATCATGAAGAAGCCGCTCATGGGATCGGCGATCTCGACCCGCAGCATCTTCCGGGCGAACTCGGTCGCCAGCGCGCTGGCCCCCGCGCGCTGCTTGTTGAAGCCCTCGCTCTTGTAGCCCTCGATGTAGCGGCTGCCGACCACGATGTCGGCTTGATCGCTCGCGAGCAGCAACAGCATCTTCGGCAGTTGCGTCTCGTCATGCTGCAGGTCGGCGTCGATCACGGCCACATAGGGTGCGCTCGAGGCGAGGATGCCCTCGATGCAGGCGCCTGACAGGCCGCGGCGGCCGATGCGGCGGACACAGCGCACACGGCTGTCGCGCTGCGCCAGCGCACGCACGACGTCCCAGGTGCCGTCGGGCGAATTGTCGTCGACGAACACGACTTCCCAGGCGACGCTGGCGAGCGTCGCCTCCAGCCGCCGGTACAGCACCGTGACGTTGTCGCGCTCGTTGAAAGTCGGGACGATCACCGACAGTTCCGGCCCCTCTTGAGCCTGCGGCAGGTTGTCGGCGCCCGGTCTGATCGCTTCATTCATGACGGAGCGTATATCCGCCGTGTCTTGCGCTGCCAAGTTCTTGCGCTACCAAGCCGAGGTTTGTGTGGGGAACGGCCCAAAAGAGGGCCTAAAATGCCAACGACCCCGGAACGGCGGGCCGCGCGTACATCCGGCGCAGGCCTGAGCTATTCCAAGGTCGTTCCAACGACGGAGAACGTCACTCAACGTCGCCGTTAGAAGCTAGATAGGAATGGCGAGGCCGCTCCGCAAGGCCCCCTTCAGGGCACTTTTCCGCCCCCTATTGGTTGGGCACTTCCCGAATCACAGGCCCTCGCGGCGCCGGCGCGGCAGGGGCGGCGGGTGCCGCGGCAGGGGCTGACTCGACTTTTACCGGCTTGGGCGGCCTGCCGTACTGGCCAATCGGGCCGAATACGACGGCGACCGCAAGCACGGCCGCCGCGACGATCGCGCCCAGAATGCCCCCCACCGACTCAGACGACATGGACCCATCCCTGTTCCAGATGCGCCCAGTGATATCATGGATGACCGCACAGCCGGAAGGGTTCGCCATGCCGCAAAGCTCAATGGAGCTATTTCTGCGGCGGCCGGTGCTTGACGTAGGCCATCACAATGTCCTTCTGCGCCGACTCCACCGCCCTGTTTGCGGTATCGAGATGGGCGCCGGCATCGATGTTGGGGTAATGCGTGGTGAGATAATCGAGCAGCACCACGCGATAATATTGCCGCTCCGATGGACAGGCGCCCGCGACCGAACGGCCAAAATCCTGTTCCGACAGGCCCTGATTAGAGTCGCGGGAATATTCCCGCGCCAGGCAATGCCAGTAATCGTCGCGGCCCTGCTGGGCGAGTTTCTGTGCGCTTTTGGTGTCGTCGTCATCCGCCAAAGCAGAACATGTCATGGCAGCAGATGTCATCATGACGAGCGCGGCTCCCAGCAACAGCATCCGCATCTTGTTCTCCTTTTTTCGCGGGTCCAGGCGCGAGCTTAGACAGGACCGGCCAACTGGCCAATCACAACTGGTTTGATTAGGATGAGGTCCCTCCCCGTCGATGCGAGATCCTTCCGTGGCCAAAGCAAAAACCGCGTCAAAAAAATCCGGCAACATCTTCATCGGCATCGGCGGCTGGACCTTCGAGCCCTGGCGCGGCGTGTTCTATCCGGAGAAGCTGACGCAGGCCAAGGAGCTGTCGTACGCCGCCTCGAAGCTGACCTCGATCGAGATCAACGGCACCTATTACGGCTCACAGAAGCCGGAGAGCTTTCGCAAATGGGCGAGCGAGGTGCCCGAGGGTTTCGTGTTCTCGGTGAAGGGACCGCGCTTCGCCACCAATCGCCGCGTGCTCGCCGAGGCGGGCGATTCCATCAAGCGGTTCTACGATTCCGGCGTGCTGGAGCTCGGCGACCATCTCGGGCCGGTGCTCTGGCAGTTCGCGCCGACGAAAAAATTCGACGGCGCCGATTTCGGCAAGTTTCTGGAGCTGCTGCCGCGCCAGCTCGACGGACGCGCGCTGCGCCATGTCGTGGAAGTGCGCCATGACAGCTTCTGCACGCCGGATTTCGTTGCGCTGATCCGCGAATTCGAGACGCCGGTGGTGTTCGCCGAGCACGGCAAATATCCGGCGATTGCCGACGTCGCCGGCGACTTCGTCTATGCAAGGCTTCAGAAGGGCAATGACGAGATCAAGACCTGCTATCCGCCGAAGCAGCTCGATGCCTGGGCCGCGCGCTTTCAGGCCTGGGCTTCGGGCAGTGAACCCGATGACCTGCCGAAGGTTGACAAAGCCAAGCCGAAGAAGGAGCCGCGCGACGTGTTCGCCTACGTCATCCACGAAGGCAAGGTGCGCGCGCCGCAGGGCGCCATGGAACTGATCGCGCGGGTGAGCTGAGGATGTCCATGGCGAAGGCGAAAAAACTCTTCACCATCGGCTATGAGCAGACACCGCCCAAAGCGGTTCTCGACGAGCTGGAGCAGGCCGGCGTCAAGCTCGTGGTCGACGTGCGCGCGGTGACGTCCTCGCGCCGGCCGGGCTTTTCCAAGAAGCAGCTGTCCGCGGGCCTCGATGAGCGCGGCATCGGCTATGTCCACCTCGCCGCGCTCGGCACTCCGAAGGAAGGCCGGCTCGCCGCGCGCAGCGGGCAATACGACGTGCTGGAGAAGATCTATTCAAAGCACCTGAAGACGCCGCAGGCGAGGGAAGAGATGGACGAGCTCTCGGCGCTGGTGAAGAAGGCCGGCCCGGTGTGCCTGCTCTGCTACGAGCGCGACCACACCCACTGCCACCGCCAGATGATTGCGGAGATCATCGAGGAGCGCGATGGCGTGGCGGTGACGAATCTGGCGGGGCGGCAGGTGTAGCGCTTCGTCATTCCGGAGCCTGCGTCAGCGCGAACTACGGTGCGCAATTGCGCACCTGAGAATCCATCGGGCGGCAGAGTTGGTGGACGGCTTCCGGGCTCAGCGCAACGCGCTGCCCCGGAACGACAAATCAGCCCAGCTTAAACGTCCCTTCCATCATCTGCACGCAGCTGCCACCGACATGGGCGGAGCGGATCTTGCCGTCCTGCTTGCGCACCCGCGTCAGCAGCAGGCTCGGCCGGCCCATGTCAAAACCTTGACCGACGGTGAGCTTGAATTCGCCGTCGCGCGCGGGGTCGAGGTCGGCGAACAGCGCGGCGGCCGCGACCGTGGCGCTGCCGGTGGCAGGATCCTCGGCGAGACCGCCGGCACCGCGCATGAACATCCGCGCTTGAAGCTCGCAGGGCGCCTCCGCCGCGGGCACATCGCGCGTATAGAACCAGGCCGAGGCCGCGCCGTCGCGCGGAAATACCCGGCCAAAGGCCGCCGCATCGGATCTCGCCTGCTTGAGCGCATCGCGCGAATGCAGCTCGATCACCAGAAATGGCGTTCCAACACCGACAACCTGCGGCACGTGACGGTCGACCTTGATATCCTCCGCGCTGAGCGAAATACAGCTCGCGGCATCCAGGGCAGGCAATTGCGACAGCCGGGACAGCGGCTGCGGCGCGGTGAGCTCGGTGCTCACCACCCGGCCCTGCTCCCGCCGGATGTCGACCGGCACGAGTCCGGCCTTCTCTTCGAACAGCAGGCGCGGCTTCGGCTCCTTGGCGATCGTCGCCAGCACGAAGGCCGTGCCGACATTCGGATGACCTGCAAAGGGCATCTCCCTGACGGGGGTGAAGATGCGCACCTCGGCATCATTCGCCTTGTCGCGCGGCGGCAGCACGAAGGTCGTCTCGGAGTAGTTGAATTCGGTGGCGATCGCCTGCATCTGCTCAGTGGAGAGCCCGCCGGCATCGAGCACCACGGCGAGCTGATTGCCGCCAAAGGCGCGGTCGGTGAACACATCGACGGTGATGTAGCGGCGCTGCATCTTTCGTTTCCCCATGCAAGTCGCGGCCGCAACCGGCCGCGTCTTCGGCAACACTACAGGCCGGCAGCATCGCCCGTCATGCCCCAAAATTCGGAGCAATCGGAGCATTCCCGGAAGAGACGGTGAGCGCTTTGCCTACGCCCCGTTCCAGACAGCGCTCACCCCAGCTGAAACACCGCGACCGGCCGCTCATAGCCGCGCACCTCGACCTCGCCCAGCGCCACGGCGTCGCTGCCGTCGTCGCCCAGCACTTCGCGGACGGATGCGGAAATCAGGAGCTGGGAGCCGAACTCCTTGTTCAGCGCCTCCAGCCGCGAGGCGAAGTTCACGGTGTCGCCGATGACCGTGTATTCCTTGCGTCGGGGCGAGCCGATATTGCCGGGGACAACCTCACCGAAATGGATGCCGATGCCGATCCGCAGCGGCCAGCTGGTTTGCGCGTTGATGCGATTCATCGCGGTTAGCATCTCGCGGCCTGCGGCGACAGCGCGATGCGCGGCGTCGGAGGCTTCCAGCGGCGCGCCGAACAGCGCGAGAAAACCGTCACCCAAAAACTTGTTCACGATACCGCCGTGGCGATCGAGAATGTCGACCAATATTGCGAAGGCGCCGTCGAGCCGGTCGACCACCTCCTGGGGCGTGCGGGACTGCGCGCCGGCCGTGAAGCCGCGGAAATCGACGAACATCACCGCGACGCGGCGGAGATCACCGCTGGCGCTCGTTCCCGCCGCCATCAGCCGCTCCACCACCTGCGGCGAGACGTGTTGGCCGAACAGATTGGTCACCCGGTCGCGCGCGGTCGCCGCCGCGATGCTCGCGGCAAATTGCCGCCGCAGCTGCGCGCCGACGGCGCCGGCGAGCACGCCGCAGATCAGGATGACAATGCTGCGCACCGCGTGAAAATAGATCTGGGGCTCGCCGGCTTCGCTCGCCAAATTGTAATACAGCGCGACGGCCAGAAGTCCGGCGGCGGCCACGAAACCCGTGAAGGTGGAGAGCCAGAAATCGAGCCGCAGGGTCGAGAGGATGACAAAAATGAAGTACATCAGCGGCACGGCGAAGCCGAGCGCCTGGCTCGCGCCCATGGTCCGGATTTGCAGGATGAGAATCACCGTGGGCAGCGAGGTCTCGATCAGCGTGCCGATATAGCGCCTGATCACCGGCAGGTCGCGATCGAGGCGGAGGTTCTTCCTGATCTGGGTGTGGACCCAGACTTCGAACAGGATGAAACCGACCAGAAGGCCATAGACCTCGATCAGCCCTTCCGTTCCGCGCCAGACCCGGTTCACGACAGCGGGCTCGATCAGATAGATCGCGGTGAGGAACAACACCATGACGCAGCCCGTCATGATCAGCGCGCGCACCCGCAACAGTTCGGTGCGCAGCACCTCCCGCGTCAGCTCACGCTCGAAATCGTCCGATAGCACGGCATGCTGCCGCGTCTTCCTGCTCGCAAATTTCGCCATTCCGCCCCTCGATTCCGGGGGCATCTTGCCTCAATCCAGCGTGCGGCGGAAGCGCGTCACTGCGATGGTCATGGCAAGCAGCATCAGGGCCGCCAGCGCCAGCGTGTCGAAGCGCAGGTTCTGCATGGTCGCGCCCTTCAGCATGATGGCGCGGACGATACGCAGATAATGGGTCAGCGGCAGGCCCTCGCCGAGATATTGCGCCCAGGCCGGCATCCCCGCGAACGGGAACATGAAGCCGGAGAGCAGGATGCTCGGCAGAAAGAACATCATCGACATCTGCATGGCCTGAAGTTGGTTCTGCACCAGCGTGGAGATCGTGTAGCCGATCGACAGATTCGTGGTGATGAACAGCGTCGAGAGCAGCGCCAGGAGGAACAGATTGCCAAGCAGGGGCACGCCGAACAGGCCGACACCAATGCCAATGATGAGGAAGGCCTGGAGGAAGCCGACCAGGACGTAAGGCACGATCTTGCCGAACATCACCTCGACCGGCTTGATCGGCATCGACAACAGGCTCTCCATGGTGCCGCGCTCGACCTCGCGCGTGACCGACAGCGCGGTGAAGATCAGCATGGTCATGGTGAGGATGGTGCCGACGAGGCCCGGCACGATGTTGAGGCTGGAGGCCGCGGCCGGATTGTAGCGGGCATGGGCGCGGATCTCGAACGGCATCTCCGGGGGATCGCCGATGTAGAGATCGTGCTTGAGCGCGGTCTGCACCACCATGCCGAGCGAACCGATCGCCGAGCTTGCCGCAACCGGATCGGTGGCGTCGGCCGCGACCAGCAGCGCCGGCCTGTCGCCGCGCCGCACCGCCCGCTCGAAGCCGCGCGGGATCTCGACGCCGAACAGCACCTTGCCGGATTTCAGCAGATTGTCGAAATCATCGACATCGTGCACTTCATAGAGGAAGCGGAAATAGGCGGTGTTCTCCAGCGCCTTCAGGATCGAGCGGGCGAGATCGGAGTCCTCCTGGAGCAGCACCGCGCTTGGCAGGTTACGCGGTGTGGTGTTGATGGCATAGCCGAACAGCATGAGCTGCATCACCGGCAGCATCACGATCATGGCGAACGAGACGCGGTCGCGCCTCAGCTGGATGAACTCCTTGACCAGCATCGCATAGGAGCGTTTCCAGAAGCCGAAGCGCTCCCGGATTTCGTGGGCCGGCGCGGGATGATCGACAGCGCTCATGGGAAATTGTCCTTACTGGAAATTGTCCTTTGAGCGGCTCATCAGCTCGATGAACACGTCTTCGAGCGATGGCGACGATTTCTGCCAGTGCAGGCCGCTTCTCTCGCGCCACGGCCCGATGCTGGCCTCGAGCGCAGCGACGTCGCGCCCCGAAACGTGCAGCGAGGTGCCGAACGGCGCCACCATATCGATGCCGGGCTTGCCCGTGAGCGCGGCCGCGATCTCATTGAGGTCTTCGCCCGTGACCGTGTAGGTGGTGAGCGCGGATTTGGCGATCACCTGCTCCACCGTGCCATGCGTCAGAAGATGACCATAAGCGATATAGGCGATCTCGTGACAGCGCTCGGCCTCGTCCATGTAATGGGTCGAGACCAGCACGGTGAGGCCGTCGGCGGCGAGCGCGTGGATCTCGTTCCAGAAGTCGCGCCGCGCCTTGGGATCAACGCCGGCGGTCGGCTCGTCGAGCAGCAGGAGTTGCGGATTGGGCAGCGTGCAGGCACCTAATGCCAGGCGCTGCTTCCAGCCGCCGGAGAGCTCGCCGGCCAGCTGCTCCTCGCGGCCCGACAGTCCGAGCCGCTTGATCATGTCGCGCGCAGCGCCGCGCGCGTCAGTGAGGCCATAGAGGCGCGCGACAAATTCGAGGTTCTCGCGCACCGAGAGATCCTGATACAGGCTGAAGCGCTGGGTCATGTAGCCGACCTGGCGCTTGATCTTTTCGGCATCGCGGCGGATGTCGTAGCCGAGGCAGGTGCCCTCGCCGCTGTCGGGCGTGAGCAGGCCGCAGAGGATGCGAATGGTGGTGGTCTTGCCCGAGCCGTTCGGCCCGAGGAAGCCGTAGATCGAGCCGCGCCTCACCTGCATCGACAGATCGTGCACGACCTCGCGGCCCCCGAACGACTTGGTCAGGCCCTTGACGTCGATCGCGATGCCGTTGCCGCCGCTCATCGCCTATCCGCCACCGGTGTCTTCGGATCGAGATAGACGTTGATCGGCTGTCCGACGCGCAAGGCGTCGGGGCGCGAGGGCCGCGCCTGGATCAGATAGACCAGCTTGTTCCGCTCATCGAGACTGTAGATGACGGGCGGGGTGTATTCGGCCGAGGTCGCGATGAAATAGATCTTTGCGGTGAGATCGGCCGCGCAATTGTCGCAGGCGATGCGCACTGTGTCCCCGATGGCGAGCTTCGGCAGCTCGGTCTCCGGCACGAAGAAGCGCAGCTTCATGTTGCCGGGCGGCATGATCGAGAGCACCGGCCGCTGCGCCGCCACCATCTCGCCCTCGCGGAAATAGATCTGCTGGATGGTGCCTGCGACCGGCGCAAAGCCCTTGCGACGCGCTAGCCGCGTCTCCGACGTCGCCACCCGCGCTTGCGCCACCCGTAAAGCCGAAACAGCAGAATCGAGATTGGCCTGCGTGCCGGAGCCGGTCTTGCTCAGCGAGGCCGCCCGGTCATAGGTCTGCTGCGCATTCGCCAGCGTCGCCTTCTGCTGGTTGAGATCGGCAAGCTGGAGGTCGTCATCGACGGAATAGAGGTGATCGCCTACCTTGACCTCGTCGCCCTCGCGGACATTGAGCTTGGTCACCCGGCCGGCTTCGTCCGGGCTGACGAAGATCATGTCGGCCTCGACCCAGCCCTGGAAGCCGGGATCGCGCTTCTCCTTGCAGCCGCCAAGCGAGGTTACGATCGCCAGAACCACGATCGAGCAAAGGCGCGACAGCTGTCGCCCCCTGACCCTGAGGAGCCGCCAACGGGTCCGCGCGGAGCGCGGCCCGATGACAGGCTCCGCGGCCTCTCGAAGGGCGAGGAGCCACAGCCGGGCCTGCATCCTTCGAGACGCGCGTTCCGCGCTCCTCAGGATGAGGTCAGACATGATTTGCGACGACCTCATGTCGTCCTCCGTTCGCCAAAAATCAAATCGAGATGGACGCGCAGCATCTCCTGCGCGTCGAGCGGCGCGTGCCGTGCGAACAAGCTCTGCCAAATCACCGCGATCATCGCGGGCGCAACCAGGATCTGGGGAAACCGCGCGAGATTTTTCTCGCGGATCTCGCCACGGGCGATGCCGAGCTCGATCAGCGCGCGCATGCCCGCGATTCCGCGCGAGACGACCTCGCGGTAGTAGAAATCGGCAACGGACGGAAAGCGCGGCCCCTCCGCCACGATCAGGCGCACGAGGTCGCCGCGCCTGGTGCCGATGACCTCCTTCAGAAAGTTGCTGGCGAAGGTCTCGACAAGGTCGCGGACCGTTCCGGTCGGCGGCGGCAGCGTCGTAAGGCGCGTGACCACCGGCACGATCACGGTGCGCACCAGCTCCTCGAACATCGATTCCTTGTCCTTAAAGTGCAGGTAGATCGTGCCTTTGGCGACGCCGGCTCGTTTGGCGATTTCGTCGAGCCGGGTCGCGGCAAAGCCGCGCGCGATGAACTCGTCCATCGCCGCCTCCACGATCGCGGCGCGCCGCTCCGCCGCGCGGGCGGCCCGATTTGAAACGCGGGCCTCGGCCTCAGCGCCGGCTTCGGGTGCCTGGCTTGCGGCTTGAGCCGCGGATGCGATCGTTCTGGCTGGCTTCTTCGTCATGCATAATTCATGACTGACTAGTCAGTCATCGTCAATAGGTGACGGAATCGCACTAGACGCGACGAATTAGCATTTACTAATGAATTAGTGTATGCTAATGCGTCTCTCATGATGGAAGCCACCCCCAACCCCGTAACGGCCGTGATGCGCGCCCTCGCCGATCCGACCCGCCGCGCCGTATTTGAACGCGTCTTCGACAGCCGGGAAATCAGCGTCGCCGAGCTGACACGCGGCAGCGGCGTGACCCAGGGCGCGATCTCGCAGCACCTGAAATCCCTCAAGCAGGCCGGCCTCGTCGCCGAGCGCGCCGAGGGCCGCAATGTCTACTACCGCGCCGCGCCGCAAGGGCTCGAGCCCCTGGTCACCTGGATGGACCATTACGGCGTGTTCTGGCGCGAGCGCTTCCAGAACCTGCGTGACCTCTTGAAGGAGATCGATCCGTGAGTGCAGCCGAGTTGAAAGCCGAGACCCAAGATATCGTCCGGGACATCGTCGTTGACGAAGTGCTCCCTCATGCGCCGGAGACGATCTGGAAGGCGCTGACCAGTGCCGAGTTGATCGGGCGTTGGCTGATGAAGCCGACTGGCTTCGAGCCGGTTGAAGGCAACACCTTCACATTCCAGACCACCCCGGGCGGCGCCTGGGACGGCGTCATTCATTGCCGGGTTCTCGAGGTGGTGGCCAACAGGCGTCTTGTCTACGCCTGGAAAGGCGGCGATGAGCGCAACACCGGTTACGGCGCGCCGCTCGACACCGTTGTGACCTGGTCCCTCGCTCCGGTCGAAGCCGGCACCCGGATCCGCCTGATCCATGCGGGCTTCGTCATGCCGAGGAACGAGTCGGCCTACAACGTGATGAGCGGCGGCTGGAAAAAGGTCGTCAGACAGCTCGACGAGATCAGCGGCGAGAAGTGAGGAGATATCGCGATGGACAAACCCTATACCGGTGGCTGCGCCTGCGGCGCGATCCGCTATTCGATTGCCGGCAAGCCGCTGTTCAGCAACCACTGCCAATGCCGCGACTGCCAGCGGGAAAGCGGCAGTGGGCATGGCTCGTACGCGACGTTCGCACGCGCCGGCGTCACGGTGACCGGCGAGGCTAAGCATTGGGACATGGTCGCCGACAGCGGCAACGTCAAGACGCGTGGTTTCTGCACGCAATGCGGCGTGCCTGTGTACATGACCTTCGCGGCACAGCCCGACGTCTTCACGATCCGCGCCGCAAGCCTCGACGAGCCCGCCCGCTACAAGCCGCAGGCGGTCACTTTCGCCGCGCGCGGCCATGACTGGGACCGCCTCGACCCCAGCCTGCTAAAGTTCGATGGCATGCCGCCGGGGTGAGGTGCGTTCCCTCTCCCGCTTGCAAGCGGGAGAGGTGAAACACCAGCGCTTGCAAGCGGGAGAGGTGAAACACCAGCAGCTAAATTCAACTGTGAAACTTCAGACCGTCGACGATCTTGTCGATCACCTTGCGCTCGGCACGCATCGCGATGCCGACGAGATTGAGCTCGGCGCGCGCCACGCCCCTCACCGCCTCGCGATTGGCGGCATCGTGCGTGGTCTTGAACATGTCCTCGGTATAGACCGCCGGTTTGACGTTGCGTGTCAGTGCCCGGTCGAGCGCGCGTGATAATGCCGGACCATCCGCGCCATAGATCAGGATCGGTTGGCCGATCAGCGCGTGATATTTCGTGCCCGAGGCGTCCTCATAGGCTTCGCCGATACATTCCGGAAAGGCCGCGGCGATGCCGCTGGTGAGGAAAGACGCGATGTTGAGCTTCTGCCAGGCCTGAAGATCGGTGCGGATCACGATGGCGATCTTGGTGTCGAACTGCATGTGTATTCCTAACTGTCATTCCACGCGCGATGCTACGCATCGCCCCGGAATGACGGCAAGAAGATTCAGCGCTCGAGGGATCAACCCTTGGCGTCGCAGGCCCAGGCGCGGATCACGCATTCCTTGCCGCCGTATTTGTAGCATTCGCGCGTCGCCGCATTCAGCGACGCCGAGATCTTCGGTTTGACGGCATAGCCATAGGCGCCGCACGGGTTGACGAGATCGACCGACATCGCAGCACAGGCGCGCTTCATCGTGACGGTGGTGCAATCACCCTTGCACTGCTTCTGTGCCACGGCGCGGGCCTCGTGCTCGGCGCCGTAATCATAGGCTTGGCCATAGGCGCCGCACTTGCCAACCGCAATGGCACCGGCGGCGTGAGCTTCTGTGATGTGACGGGCGCCGGAGACACAAACCGAGAGAGCAAAGAAAAACATCGCGCAACGGCGCGCGACGACGTTCGAAGCCATGGAAAAACCCCTCCCCCCAAGGCAGGCGAAGGCGACTCTAAGCGGCGGTCGTTTCCAGATGGTGAACGGGCGGTTGAAATGGGCGACTTGCGAGGGTTGCTACGACACTGTCATCCGCGCCGTGCCGCTTCCAGTGCCTGCGGGGTGTCGATGTCGAGGAAGGCGCTCTCGCCGTCGACGGGCACTTCGGCCACCGCTTCGGTGTGCTTGGCGATCAAGTGTCGCGCGCCAACGTCGCCGTCGAGCGTCATCAACTCCTTAAAGAAGCGACGCGACCATAGCACCGGGTTGCCGCGGCGGCCCTCGCTGACGGGCACGACAATGAGGTTGCCGCGGTCCGGCGCAAAGCCGTAGATGAGGCGGTCGATCAGGCCGGCGTCGATCAGCGGCATGTCGCCGAGACAAACCACGGCGCCATCGCAGGTCTCGGGCACGGCCGCGATACCGGCCTTGACCGAGCTCGCGATGCCGCCGGCGAAATCCGGGTTACGGACGAATTTGACCTTCAGGCCTTGCAGCGCCTGCTCGACCAGCTCGGCCTGGTGGCCGGTGACGACGATCACCTCGGATGCCCGGGAGGCCAGTGCCCGCTCGGTGGCGATCCGCACCAGCTTCTTGCCTTCGAACTCCGCGAGCAGCTTGTTCGGTCCGCCCATCCGGGTGGAGCGGCCCGCCGCCAGCACGATGGCGGCGACCTGACTGTTGCCCTCGGTCTCGGGTTTTGCGCGCGGCTGCGGCCGCGTCACGATCTCCATCAGGAGGCCGCCGACGCCCATGCCCATCAGCTCGGACCGCGTCACCTTGATGCCGGCGAGCAGCCGCATCAGCACCCAGTCAAAACCGTTCTCGACCGGCGAGCGCGCGCAGCCGGGCGCGCCCAGCACCGGGACGTCGCCAGCGCGGGCGATCAGCAGCAGATTGCCGGGATCGACCGGCATGCCGAAATGCTCGATCTCACCACCGATGCCGGTGACGGCTGCCGGAATCACGTCGCGGCGATCAGCGATCGCGGACGCGCCGAACACGATCACGAGCTCAGCCCCCAGCTCGAGCAACTCCTTGATCGCGGCCGACAGCGCCTGCTCCTCATGCGGGACCCGCCGCTCGGCGACGATGCCGGCGCCGGCCGGTGCAAGGCGCTCGGCAGTGACGCGCAGCGTCTTGTCGATCACCTTGGAAGACAGGCCCGGCAGCAGCGTTGAGACCACGCCGACGCGCTTGACGACGTAAGGGGCGATTCTGAGAACGTCCTTGCCGGCGGCCTTCACCGCGGCATCGCGCAAACTCTCCCCGATGCCAAACGGGATTATCTTGACGGTGCCGACCATCTCGCCCTCGACCACCGGCTTGAACGCCTGCAGCGTGGCAAAGGTGATGGCCTCGTCGACATTGTTGATGCGGTCGACTGCGGCGCGGTCGATCACCAGCACGCCCGCCCGCGCGGCGAACAAATTGGCGCGGCCGGTGAAGGCGCGCTCGACATGGATGCCCTCGCCGCCGACGGCAAGCGCGATGCTGGCGGCCGCAACGTCCTCGGAGACGTCGCCCGCCTCCATGCGTACCACGACAATCTGCTTGATGCCGGCGCGCTCCAGCGTCTCGACCTCGGTGGGGCCGATCGTCGTGCCTTTCTTGAGCACCAGCGGTCCCTGGCGCAGGGTGTGGACGGTCACCCCGCCGATCGCATCCCTCGGACTCGCCGGGCCGAACTTCATGCCGCTTCTTCTCTTTCTTTCGGAGGCAGGCGCAGCACCGCCGTGATCTCGGCCATGATCGCCACCGCGATCTCGGCCGGCGAGACCGCGCCGATCGCAAGGCCAATGGGCGCATGGATGCGCGCGATGTCGCTTTCTTTCGCGCCCTGCGCCCGCAGCCGGTCGCCCCGCTTGGCGTGCGTCTTGCGCGAGCCGAGCGCACCGATGTAGAAGCAATTGCGCTCGAAGGCGTGCAGCAGCGCGGGATCGTCGATCTTGGGATCGTGCGTTACCGCGACGAAGGCGGTGTAGGCATCGACATTGAGCGGCGGCAGCGCAGTGTCGGGCCATTCGGCGATCAGCGGAATATCGGGGAAGCGCTCAGGGCTTGCAAACGCCGTGCGTGGATCGATCACAGTGACGTCGTAGCCGAGCGAGCGCGCCAGCGGCGCCAAGGCCTGGCTGATATGCACCGCGCCGATGATGACGAGCTTGGCAGTCGGCGCATAGACGTTGAGGAACAGCTTCTTGCCGCCGGCCTCGACATTGGCGCTCTTGCCGGCGCGAAGCTGCTTTTCCAGCTCTGCGCGCAGCGGATCTTTGGCAAAGTCCTTCGCCTTCACCAGGCGCTGCTCGCCGCTTTCGGTGTCCGTCACCAGAATGACCGGCCGGCGCGCGGCGCGCTCGGCGTTGAGTTCGTGCAGGATCGCGAGCTTCACGGCTAGCCGACCTTCTCGACGAAGACGCGGATGGTGCCGCCGCAGGACAGCCCGACATTCCAGGCGGTCTCGTCGGCCACGCCAAACTCCAGCATCTTGGGCTTGCCACTCTCGATCACGTCCATGGCTTCGGTGACCACGGCGCCCTCGACGCAGCCGCCGGAGACGGAGCCCAAGAACGTGCCCTCGTCATTGATGACGAGACTCGAGCCCGCCGGACGCGGCGCCGAGCCCCAGGTCTCCACGACGGTGGCGAGCGCAACCCCACGGCCCGCCTTCTGCCAGTCCTCCGCCGCCTTCATAATATCCTCGTCGCGATCGAGCATGGGTGGCCTCTCAAGCTGCGGAGCGGATCAGGCTGCGGTGATGCGGCGGCAGCGGCTGGGAGAGCGTGGTGATCAGCTCCTGGATCGAACTCAAATTATGTACCGGGCGGAATTCGTCAACGTGGGGGAGCATCATTTTGATGCCCTGCGCCTTGGCCTCGAAACCGCCGAACCGGAGCAGCGGGTTCAGCCAGATCAGCCGCCGGCAGGATCGGTGCAGCCGGTCCATCTCGAAGGCCAGCTTGGAATCGGCCTCTCGCTCCAGCCCGTCGGAGATGAGCAGCACAATGGCACCCTGGCTCAGCACGCGCCGCGCCCACAATTTGTTGAAGTTGTGCAGCGAGGCAGAGATCCGCGTGCCACCGGCCCAATCCTCGACCGACGCCGAGCAGCTCGCCAGCGCCTCATCAGGGTCGCGCTGGCGCAGCGCGCGGGTGACGTTGGTCAGCCGGGTGCCGAACAGGAACACCGAGACGCGCTTGCGCGCATCGGTGATGGCATGGAGGAAATGCAGGAATAGGCGGGTGTATTCGTTCATCGAGCCCGAGATATCGAGCAGCGCAACGATCGGCGCGGGCTTCTCGATCCGTCCAAGGCGATGGATGTCGATGATGTCGCCGCCAGTGCGTAAAGATGCTCGGAGCGTGCGGCGCAGGTCGAGGCGTAGCCCGCGTGGATCGGGCCGGCGCCGGCGCGTCAGGAGCTCGGCTTGCGGCAGCCGCATCCGCTCGACGGCGCGAAGCGCCTCGGCGATCTCGGCCGCGCTCATCTGCGCAAAGTCCTTCTTCTGGAGGATCTCCTTGTCGGAGACCGACAGGCGCAGATCCTGCTCCTGGTGCTGCGGCGTCTCCGTCATGCGCGGCTGCGACATCGCCTCCTGCACGCGGCGGGAGCCTGCCTGCGGCTTCTTCCTGGCCTGCTCCGGCAGCGGCACCGAATCCAGCATATGCTTCCACTCTTCAGAGGCGCGGAAGAACAGGTTGAAAGCCTGCTTGAAGATCAGCGCATGCTCGTGGCGCTTGACGAAGATGGCCTCAAGCGTGGCGAAGACATCGGTGCGGCTGCCGATGTCGATCACCTGGAGCGCGCTCATCGCATCGATGACGGCGCCTGGGCCCACCGGCATCCCCGCCGCACGCAGCGCGCGGGCAAAGCCGACGATGTTGTCGGCGAACTGCTCGGTCTGCTCCGGGGCAAGATGGTTGATAGCCATGGTCTAATCCCTCTCTCCGTCATTCCGGGGTGCCGCTCAAGCGGCGAACCCGGAATCCAGAGATTGCGGCGCGAGATTCCGGGTTCGCGACTGCGTCGCGCCCCGGAACGACGGACCTACGACTCGCTCGTGGCGTCCTTCAGCACCTTCTGCAAGGCATCGCCCTGCATCCGGGTGATGTCGTCCTGGTATTTGAGCAGCGCGCCCAGCGTATCGCCGACCACTTGCGGGGTCAGCGAACGGGCGTCGAGCTCCGACAAAGCGGTGGCCCAATCGATGGTCTCGGCGACACCCGGCGACTTGTAGAAGTCCTGGTTGCGCAGCGCCTGGACGAAGCGCACGACCTGCTCCGAAAGTTTCGCCGATATGCCGGGCACGCGCGTCTTGACGATCGCGAGCTCGCGCTCGGCGGCGGGATAATCCACCCAGTGATAGAGACAGCGCCGCTTCAGCGCGTCGTGGATCTCGCGGGTGCGGTTAGAGGTGATGATGACGATCGGCGGGTGCGGCGCCCTCACGGTACCAAATTCGGGGATCGTCACCTGGAAGTCGCTGAGGATTTCGAGCAGGTACGCCTCGAACGCCTCGTCGGCGCGGTCGAGTTCATCGATCAGCAGCACCGGCGGACCGGCGACGTCGGGCTCCAGCGCCTGGAGGAGCGGCCGCTTGATCATGTAACGGTCCGCGAAGATGTCGCTCGAGAGCTGGTCGCGATCAGTGTCGCCGGCCGCTTCCGCCATCCGGATCGCGATCATCTGCGCGGCGCTGTTCCACTCATAGACCGCGGAGGAGACGTCAAGGCCCTCGTAGCACTGAAGGCGGATCAATTTCCGCCGCAGCGCCGCCGAAAGCACCTTGGCGATCTCGGTCTTGCCGACGCCGGCCTCGCCTTCCAGGAACAGCGGCCGGCCCATGCGCAGCGAGAGATAGGTCACCGTGGCCAGCGACCGCTCGGCGAGGTAGCCACACGAGGTCAGGAGTTCGAGCATCGCATCGACCGATGCCGGCAAAGCACCGGAAGAATTGGCCGCTGAAGTCATGAAAAAGCCAGTCTCGCTACGCCCTCACCGGGGACAGTTTGGGCCGCGGAATGAGGTCAGCTCATTCCTTGGCATTGGCGGCATCGACGGCGCGGCGCGTCAGCACGCCGATGAGATGCGCACGGTACTCGGCGCTGCCGTGGATGTCGCTGTTGAGGCCTTCGGCCGGCATCACGATGCCGTCAAGCGCCTTCGACGAGAAGCGCTTCTTCAGGGCCTCCTCGAACGCGGTGACGCGGAACACGCCTTCGGAGCCGGCACCGGTGACGGCGACGCGCACGTCCGACGGACGCCGCGCCACGAACACGCCGACCAGCGCGTAGCGCGAAGCCTGGTTGCGGAATTTGACATAGGCCGCCTTCTTCGGCAGCGGAAACATCACCTTGGTGATGATCTCGTCGGCTTCAAGCGCGGTCGAGAACAGGCCCTGGAAATACTCTTCCGCCTTCAGGCGGCGCTTGTTGGTGACGATGGTCGCCCCTAACGCGAGGACGGCGGCCGGATAATCCGCGGTCGGATCGTTGTTGGCGAGCGAGCCGCCGATCGTGCCCTTGTGACGCACGGCGGGATCGCCGATTCCACCCGCAAGGCTGGCGAGCGCCGGGATCGCCTCGCCGACGATCGGGGAGCTTGCGACCTCGGCATGCTTGGCGGTGGCTCCGATCACCAGCGAGCGACCCTTCATCTCGATCGTGTCGAGCCCCTCGATGTGAGAGAGGTCGACCAGATGCGGCGGGCTGGCGAGGCGCTGCTTCATGACGGGAATCAGCGTGTGGCCGCCGGCGATCACCTTGGCGTCTTCGTTCTTCACCAGGAGATTGGCCGCCTGGCGCACGGTGCCGGGGCGATGATATTTGAATTCATACATGGGTGTGTCCTGATCGCGGAATGCGCGCGCGGTCTACGCGAGATCGGATTTGGCCATCGCCTTCGCACCGGCGGTGATCGAGGCGACGATGTTCTGATAGCCGGTGCAGCGGCAGAGATTGCCTTCCAGCTCTTCGCGGATAGTGTGGTCGTCGAGCTCATGGCCCTTGCGATGCACGATGTCGATCGCGGTCATGATCATGCCGGGCGTGCAGAAGCCGCACTGCAGGCCATGATGCTCGCGGAAGGCCTCCTGCATCGGATGCAACGGCGCGCCATCCGCGGCGAGCCCCTCGATCGTCTTGACCTCGTGGCCATCGGCCATCACCGCCAGCGTGGTGCAGGACTTCACGGCCTTGCCATCGAGATGCACGACGCAGGCGCCGCACTGCGAGGTGTCGCAGCCGACATGGGTCCCGGTCAGCCGCAGATTCTCGCGCAGGAACTGCACCAGGAGGGTGCGGGGATCGACATTGGCCGTGACTGGATTGCCGTTCACGATGAGGGAGATTTTTGCCATAAGCACTCTCTATCAGCGCCCCGACGGGTCCCATCGAAGCGGTTCTTATAATTATTCCGACCCATCATATGGGCCATTATGCCCGGGAGCAACATCGCCCCGGACGCAAGGCGCCATGTCCAAAGGCGATAGCCTTTAGCCCTGTACCGCCTTGGCGAAGTTCGCGAAAAATTCGTCGGCCAGCTTCTTGGCGGCGCCGTTGATCAGGCGCTGGCCGAGCTGCGCCAACTTGCCGCCGATCTGCGCCTCGACGTCGTAGGAGAGCAGTGTGCCGCCGTCCTTCTCCGCGAGCCTGACGGCCGCGCCGCCCTTAGCGAAGCCGGCCACCCCACCCTCACCCTCACCGGAGATCTTGTAGCCGTTGGGCGGGTCGAGATCGGAGAGCATGACTTTGCCCTTGAAGCGCGCGGACACCGGGCCAACCTTCATTTTCGCCGTTGCGCGAAAGCCGCCGTCGTCGGTCTTCTCCAGCTCCTCGCAGCCGGGGATGCAGGCCTTCAGCACCTCGGGGTCGTTGAGCTTGTCCCACACGGCCTCGCGCGGCGCCGCAAGCTGAACTTCGCCGTTCATCGTCATGGCCATGGGTGCCTCCCGGATCGCACAACTATAATGCTGCTCAAGTAACGCACGGAGGCCGTAAAGGAAAGGGCGGCCCCCGGTCACGTGCAATGCATATTCGCAACTGCAAAAAGCTTGCGCCGATGGTTTGGGATTGGCACAGGCGGGCCATGGTGGTTAGGTCCCGCACAATATGAGCACATCCCTCTCCCCCCTGCTCGCGCCGATGCTGTCAAGCGCAGCCATGCGCGCGGTCTGCGACGATCGGTCGACCCTCCAGAACATGCTCGATTTCGAGGCAGCTCTGGCACGGGCCGAAGCCGCCACAGGTGTGATTCCCCCATCCGCGGTGGAGTCGATCGCGTCCGCCTGCAAGGCTGATGCCTTTGATATGGCAGCCCTGGCCGAGGCCGCGACGCGATCAGGCAATCTCGCGATTCCCCTGGTCAAGGCGCTGACCGCCAATGTCGGCAGGGCCGATGCGGAGGCCGCGCGTTACGTGCATTGGGGCGCGACCAGCCAGGACGTCATCGACACCGCGACCATGCTCACGCTGCGCGCGGGCATCGGTGCGTTGGACGCCGACCTCAGCCGCGCCATCAAGGGTCTTGCCGCATTGGCGCGCGCCCATCGCGCCACCGCGATGGTCGCGCGCACCTGGCTCCAGCACGCGCTGCCGATGCCGTTCGGGCTGAAGGCTGCCGAATACGCCGCAAGCCTTGCCCGCAGCCGCTGCCGCCTCAGGCGGCTCTCCCGCGAGGGTCTCGCGCTGCAATTCGGCGGCGCCGCCGGCACGCTCGCCGCGCTCGGCGACAAGGGACTAGCTGTTGCAGAGCGGCTGGCGCAGGAGCTGAACCTGCCATTGCCGGATGCGCCCTGGCACACCCATCGCGACCGCATCGCGGAGGCGGCGTCCTGCCTTGCGATTCTCGCCGGCAGTTGCGGCAAGATCGCCCGCGACGTCTCGCTGCTGATGCAGACCGACGTCGCCGAAGCGTTCGAACCCGCCGGCGAAGGCCGCGGCGGCTCCTCGACTATGCCGCACAAGCGCAACCCAGTCGCCGCCGCCAGCGCGCTTGGCGCTGCGACCATGGCCCCGCAACTCGCCGCGACGATTTTTGCCGCGCAAGTGCAGGACCACGAACGCAGCGCCGGCCCCTGGCACGCGGAATGGCCGACGCTGCCGCAATTGATGCTGGTCACCTCGGGCGCGCTTGCCGCCGTCGTTGACATCGCCGAGGGCCTTGACGTCGACACCGCGCGCATGCGCAGCAATCTCGATGCGACGCACGGCTTGATCATGGCGGAAGCGGTCACCTTTGCGCTGGCAGAGACGATCGGCAAGAGCGATGCGCATCATCTCGTCGAGGCCGCCAGCAAGCGCGCGGTCGCCGAGAAGAAGCATCTGCGCGAGGTACTGTCGGCTGATTCGCTTGTTACCGCTCATCTGCCGCCGGAAAAAATTGCGGCATTGTTCGAGCCGATGGCCTATCAAGGAGCTTCCCAAGCCCTGATCGACCGGCTGCTCGACAGCCTCGATCGCGAATAAGAACCGCGAATCCGACGGAGACGCCGCATGCCCATGATCGATGCCGACGGTTGCCTGCTCAACGTCTCGGTCGAGGGCCGCGACGGCGGACCGACCTTGATGCTCTCCAATTCGCTGGGCTGCACGCTGCAAATGTGGGAGCCGCAGATGAAGGCGCTGACGCAGGTGTTCCGCGTCATCCGCTACGACCGCCGCGGCCACGGCAAGTCCAACGTTCCGCCCGGTCCCTACACGATGGAGCGCTTCGGCCGCGACGTGCTCGCGATCCTCGACGATCTCAACATCGAGAAGGTGCATTGGTGCGGCCTGTCGATGGGCGGCATGGTCGGACAATGGCTGGGCGCGAACGCGCCGGAACGCTTCGGTAAGATCATCCTCGCCAACACCTCCTGCTATTATGCCGAACCGACCAAATGGCTGGAACGCATCGACGCTGTGAAGAAGGGCGGCATCGCGGCGGTCGCCGATGCCGTGCTTGCGGGCTGGCTGACCCAGGATTTCCGCGAGCGCGAGCCCGAGATCACCGCGAAGATGAAGTCGATGCTGCTTGCCTCGCCCGTCGAGGGCTATCTCGCCTGCTGCGAGGCGCTGTCGACACTGGACCAGCGCGCGCTGCTTCCCAAGATCAAGAGCCCGACGCTGGTGATCGCCGGCCGCCATGACATGGCGACGCCGATCTCGGCGGGCGAGCTGATCCGCTCGAACATTCCCGGCGCCAGCATGACCATCATCGATGCCGCCCACATTTCTAACGTCGAGCAGCCGCACGCGTTTACAGATGCGGTGGTAGGATTTTTGACGCAGCGCTGATCTCACCACGCGTCATTGCGAGCGCAGCGAAGCAATCCAGACTGCCGTCTGCGGAAAGATTCTGGATTGCTTCGCTTCGCTCGCAATGACAGAGAGGAGGATAGATATGGACGACCAAAACCGCCGCGATGCCGGCATGAATGTACGCCGAAAAGTACTGGGCAATGCCTGGGTCGACAAGTCGATCGCGAACCGCAACGCCTTCAACACCGACTTCCAGGACCTGATCACCGGCTACGCCTGGGGCGAGATCTGGACGCGGCCGCATTTCGACGAGCGCACGCGACGGGTGCTGGTGATCGGCACCATGGTCGCGCTCGGGCAATGGGACGAATTCCGCCTGCACGTGCGCGCGGCGCTCGCCGAAGGCGGCTTCACGCCCGACGACATCAAGGAGATCCTGCTGCAGCAGGCGATCTATTGCGGGGTTCCGGCGGCGAACCACGCCGTGAAGGAAGCCTCAGCGATTGTGCAGGAGCTCGGCCTGCTCAAGACCTAGGGGAGCGGCGATCTCGACGGTCTTCGGCGCTGCCGCCGGCTTCTCGATCACCACGACGATGGCCGCGCCGAGCAGAAGCAGAAGCTCGGTCGCGTGCAGCCGGAGCGCGGCCATCTCGCCGACCTTCGAGGCCATCACCATGCTGGCAAACGAGATCAGACTGCCGATCGCCAGGGCAATGCCGAGCGCCTCGTCACTGCCGCCATTCTTCCGCGTGCGGCGGATGCAGAGCAGCGCGAGATAGATCAGAAAGAACGCCACGACGGTCAGCCGTCCCAGGGCCAGCAGCCAGGCGGCCCGCACCGTGCTCATCCCCGCCATGTCGAGATGGTCGCTGAGGAACAGGGCGACCGCGACGCTCGGCCGCTCGTAGAGGCCGTGCACCGGTGCGACCATGATGTTGAAGGCCACCAGCGTCCAGGCCGGGATGAAGTAGGCCGCCAGCAGCGCGCCGTTGACCGAGCCGATCCGCCAATTCCTGAACATGCCGCTTCCCGCTTGCTTGCCGAAAGCCCTCAACGGAAGGCAATGGCTTTGCCGGAGCTAACTCGCATCAGACTGTGGCGGCAATTTAAACCCTTTGTTTACCTTAACCGCCCGGCGGACCGGGCGCCCACAAAAAAGGCCCCGCCTTACGGCAGGGCCCCTCTTCACGTCTGGGCTCCCAAACTACTTGTCCTGACCCTGTTGCTGACCGGGCCGGTCGCCCTGGCGCATCGGATCCTGCTGCTGCTGTCCGGGTTTCTGGCCGCCGCCCTGCTGTTGCTGAGGCGTGCGCTGGCCGGGGTTCTGACTCTGCTGACCCGGATTCTGGTTCTGCTGCTTCGTCATTCGGGGGAACTCCCTTGTTGGACGTCAGAGGCGAGACAACGGCCACGCTCCATTTTGGTTGCTCAGGAACCCGATTCCTCGCGGTTCGAGGGAACCGAAGGCGAAAATGACCTCTGTACAAGCCTGGATGTCGACATCTGGCCAGTTGCAGCGTCCAGTTCCCTCCTGTTACAAAACTGGAAGAATGCTCAAGGGCTGCCGGGGCCCGAGGAGAACTTGCGACCTCTCTCTCGAAGAGCTCCCTTTGAGCCGCGTCAGGTTTGGTAACGGCAGCCCATGGATTATTTCGCCCAGCAGCTCATCAACGGTCTCGTCCTGGGCTCGATTTACGGCCTGATCGCGATCGGATACACGATGGTCTACGGCATCGTCGGCATGATCAACTTCGCCCATGGCGACGTCTTCATGATCGGCGGCTTCATTGCGCTGATTACCTTCCTGATTCTGATCTCGCTCGGCCTCACCGCAATCCCGGTGATCCTGCTCGTGGTTCTGCTGGTCTCGATGGCGATCACCGCGCTCTACGGCTGGACCATCGAGCGCATCGCCTACCGGCCGCTGCGTCATTCCTTCCGCCTCGCCCCGATGCTGTCGGCGATTGGTATGTCCTTCGTGCTGACCAACTACTCGCAGGTGGCGCAAGGCGCGCGCGTCAAGCCGATCCCGCCTTTCATCACCGGCGGCTACACGCTGCATGAGAGCCCGGACGGCTTCGTCATCCAGCTTTCCAACATCCAGATCATGGTGGTCATCACCACCATCGTGCTGTTGGCGATCTTCACCTGGCTGGTGTCACGCACCCGGCTCGGACGCGACATGCGCGCCTGCGAACAGGACCAGACCATGGCGGCGCTGCTCGGCGTCGACGTCGACCGCACCATCTCCATGACCTTCGTGATCGGCGCCGCGCTCGCCGCGGTCGCAGGCCTGATGTACCTGCTCTATTATGGCCTGGTGGATTTCTTCATGGGCTTCGTCGCCGGCATCAAGGCCTTCACCGCCGCCGTGCTCGGCGGCATCGGCTCGCTGCCCGGCGCCATGCTCGGCGGACTTGCGATCGGCCTGATCGAGACGTTCTGGTCGGCCTATTTCTCGGTGGAGTACAAGGACGTCGCCGCGTTCTCGATTCTGATTGTCGTGCTGATCTTCATGCCGACCGGCCTGCTCGGCCGTCCCGAAGTCGAAAAAGTCTGACGGACCGGCCCGCGTGACAACTCCCTCGACCATGTCCGACCATCGCCCAGCAGGCATCTCCTACATTTTGAAGAAATCCTTCCTTAGCGCGCTAATCGCGCTGGTGCTGTTCTCGCTGATGGTCGGCGTGCGCACCGAGGCAGGATCCTCCGGCCAGCTCACCTATTGGACGCGATTCGGCGAGGTCGCCTCCCTCGTCGCCGTGGTGTTCGGCGGCTCGATCGTGATGGAGCTATTGCGGCAATGGATCGGCTCGAGCGGTGCCGAGAAGCTGGTACCTCCGGCGGTGCAGAGCGGCATATCCTTCATCGGCCGCTACCTCGCGCCGGCGCTCCTGATCTTCACGCTGCTGGTGCCCGTGATCTTCTATAACCAGCGCTACATCCTCGACCTCGCGATCCTCGTGCTCACCTATGTCATGCTGGGCTGGGGGTTGAACGTCGTGGTCGGCCTCGCCGGCCTGCTCGATCTCGGCTACGTCGCCTTCTATGCCGTCGGCGCCTATTCCTACGGGCTGCTCGCCACCAATTTCGGCTGGTCGTTCTGGATCTGCCTGCCGCTCGCCGGCATCCTCGCCGCATTCTGGGGCGTGCTGCTCGGCTTCCCCGTCCTGCGCCTGCGCGGCGACTATCTCGCGATCGTGACACTCGCCTTCGGCGAGATCATCCGCCTCGTCATCATCAATTGGCAGGAGCTCACCGGCGGTCCCAACGGCGTCTCGGGCATTCCCCGGCCCTCCTTCTTCGGCATCCCGCTCGACAACAGCGACGACGGGCTAGCTGCCAAGCTCGGCATCGAATATTCGCCGACCCACCGCATCGTCTTCCTGTTCTATCTGATCCTGGCGCTGGCGCTTCTCACCAACTGGGTCACGATTCGCCTGCGCCGCCTGCCGATCGGGCGGGCCTGGGAAGCCTTGCGCGAGGACGAGGTCGCCTGCCGCGCGCTCGGCATCAACACCACGACCACCAAGCTCACGGCATTTGCGACGGGCGCCATGTTCGGCGGCTTCGCCGGCGCGTTCTTCGCCACGCGCCAGGGCTTCATCAGCCCGGAATCCTTCACCTTCCAGGAATCGGCGCTGGTGCTCGCCATCGTCGTGCTCGGTGGCATGGGGTCGCAGCTCGGCGTTGCGCTCGCGGCGCTCGCCATGATCGGCGGCTTCGAGCTGTTCCGCAGCCTTGAGACTTACCGCATGCTGGTGTTCGGCATGGCGATGGTGCTCATCATGATCTGGCGGCCGCGCGGCCTGATCGGCCATCGCGCCCCCACCGTGTATCTGACCAAGGCGCATGCGATCTCCTCCGATCTCGTCAAGGAAGGGCACGGATGAGCCGCGACCAGATTCTCAGCGTCGACCGGCTCACGATGCGCTTCGGCGGCATCGTCGCCGTGCAGGACCTGTCGCTCTCGGCGGAGCGGAAGAAGATTACCGCATTGATCGGCCCGAACGGCGCCGGCAAGACCACCGTCTTCAACTGCATCACCGGCTTCTACAAGCCGAGCGGCGGCAGCATCCGCCTGAAGCATGACGACGGCAAGCTGATCGCACTGGAGAGCCTGAACGATTTCCGCATCGCCAAGCAGGCCAAGGTGGCGCGCACCTTTCAGAACATCCGCCTGTTTCCCGGCATGACCGCGCTGGAGAACCTGATGGTGGCGCAGCACAACGCGCTGATGCGCGCCTCCGGCTTCACCCTCCTCGGTCTCCTCGGCGTGCCCGCCTACCGCGACGCCGAAAAGCGCGCGATTGATCTCGCCACCGAGTGGCTCCAACGGGTCAACCTGCTCGAGCGCGCCGACGACGCTGCCGGCAATTTCGCCTATGGCGACCAGCGCCGGCTCGAGATCGCCCGCGCGATGTGCACCGAGCCCGCGCTATTGTGCCTGGACGAGCCCGCCGCTGGCCTCAATGCACGCGAGAGCGCGGCCTTGAGCGAGCTCCTGCTCTCGATCCGCAACGAGCTCGGCACCTCGATCCTGCTGATCGAGCACGACATGTCGGTGGTGATGGAAATCTCCGACCACATCGTGGTGATGGACCATGGCGTCAAGATTGCGGAAGGCTCTCCGCGCGACGTCCGCGACGATCCCAAGGTGATCGCCGCCTATCTCGGCGCCGACGAGGACGAGGCGGTGGCCGTGATGGAGGGCGGGACGTGACGTCTGCGCCCAATCCCCTGCTCGCGATCCGCAGCCTTCGCGCCGCCTACGGCAAGATCGAGGCGCTGAAGGGCGTCGATGTCGAGATCAATGCCGGCGAGATCGTTGCCCTGATCGGCGCCAACGGCGCCGGCAAGTCGACGCTGATGATGACGATCTTCGGCAAGCCGCGCGCCCGTGCCGGCCAGATCCTGTACGAAGGCCGCGATATCACCGACGTTCCCACCCACGAGATCGCGCATTTGCGCATCGCGCAATCGCCGGAAGGCCGCCGCATCTTCCCGCGCATGAGCGTTGCGGAAAACCTTCAGATGGGAGCGGATGCCACCGAATGCACGGATGTGGAGCGCGAGGTGACGCTCCAGCGCGTGTTCACGCTGTTTCCGCGGCTAAAGGAACGCTATGCCCAGCGCGGTGGAACCCTGTCCGGTGGCGAGCAGCAGATGCTGGCAATTGGCCGCGCGCTGATGAGCCGCCCCCGCCTGCTCCTGCTCGACGAGCCCTCGCTCGGGTTGGCTCCGTTGATCGCCCGTCAGATTTTCGATGCGATCCGCACCCTGAACCGGCAGGATGGTCTGACCGTTCTGATCGTCGAGCAGAACGCCAACCATGCGCTCAAGCTCGCCCATCGCGGCTATGTCATGGTCAATGGCCTGATCACCTTGGCCGGGACCGGCGCCGAGTTGTTGCAGCGCCCCGAGATTCGCGCCGCCTACCTCGAAGGCGGCCGGCGCGGCTGACGCCCGCCGAAGCCGGACAAGGGCCGACCCACGTGCGGGCCGAATGTGGCGAGATATCTCCGCCGATGCCCGTATTTTGCCGGTGACTTCTCCTCAAATTCATTCGAGAATGGCGCCGGTTTGAACCGGGCAAGCCCGGCAACTTCCACAGGCGACCACCCGCGAGGTATCTCATGAAATCACTGAAGCTCATCGGCCTGGCATTCGGCGCATCGCTCGCGCTCTCGAGCGCGGCATTCGCGCAGGATGTCACCGTCGCAGTCGCAGGCCCGATGACCGGCGGCGAGTCCGCCTTCGGCCGCCAGATGAAGAATGGCGCCGAGATGGCCGTGGCCGACATCAACGCCGCCGGCGGTCTCAACGGCAAGAAGCTGGCCCTGTCCGTCGAGGACGACGCTTGCGATCCGAAGCAGGCGCGCTCGATCGCCGAGAAGATCGCCGGCGCGAAAATCCCGTTCGTGGCCGGGCATTATTGCTCGTCCTCGTCGATTCCCGCTTCGGAGGCCTATGCCGACGGCAACGTGCTCCAGATCACGCCGGCCTCGACCAACCCGCTGTTCACCGAGCGCAAGCTCTGGAACGTGGCGCGCGTCTGCGGCCGCGACGACCAGCAAGGCCTGATCGCGGCGCAATACATCGCCAAGAATTACAAGGGCAAGAACATCGCGATCCTCAACGACAAGACCACCTACGGCAAGGGTCTTGCCGACGAGACCAAGAAGGCGCTCAACAAGGCCGGCATCACCGAGAAGATGTACGAGTCCTACAACAAGGGTGACAAAGACTTCAACGCCATCGTCTCGCGCCTGAAGCGTGACAACATCGATCTCGTCTATGTCGGCGGCTATCATCAGGAGAGCGGCCTGATCCTGCGTCAGATGCGCGATCAGGGCCTCAAGACCGTGCTAATGGCCGGCGACGCGCTCGCCGACAAGGAGTACGCCTCCATCACCGGTCCGGCCGGCGAAGGCACGCTGTTCACCTTCGGCCCCGATCCGCGCAATAAGCCGACGGCGAAGAAGATCGTCGAGGCGTTCAAGGCCAAGGGCATCGATCCCGAGGGCTATACGCTCTACACCTACGCGGCGATGCAGGTCTGGTCGCAGGCGGCCAAGAAGGCCGGCACCACCGACGCCAAGAAGGTCATGGAGACGATCAAGGCCGGCAAGTGGGACACCGTGATCGGCCCGATCGAGTATGACGCCAAGGGCGACATCAAGCAGATCGACTACGTCGTCTACAAATGGGATGCCAAGGGCGGTTACGTCGAGATCAGGGGCAACGGCACCTAACCCCGCTAGAGTGGCCTCAGACCGACCAATCATCACCACGCCCCGGCTCGCCCCGGGGCGTTCTTCTTGCGTGAGGTCAGACCGCGGCCGGCAGCTCGCCGCTCGGCGCCGCCTCGGCCTTTCGCAGAGCTTGCAGGAGATCATTCGGTCGAAACGGCTTTTGCAGGCAGACCACATTGGCGAGGTGGGGCGATTGGTCCATGAAATCGAGCGTCGTCATTCCGGACACCGCAATGACGGGGAGCGCAGGCGCGCGCTCGCGCAGGGCCGCGATGACATCCAGGCCGTTGGTATCACCGAGGAAGATGTCGACGATCGCCCCGTCAAAGGGGCTTTCCGCGAAGGCTTTCAGCCCCGCCGCACCGCTTTTGGCCTCCACGACCTCGAAACCATTGACCCGAAGCACGATCGCGACCATCGCGCGGACGTCCTTTTGGTCGTCGATGACGAGAACGCGGGGCATGGGACAACTCTCGATATCGAAATCAGATCGCCTGATTTAAACCTGGAACCCGCCGCGGCGGAGGGGCATTATGACACCGTCCAGTAAAGCCCATCTTACCGATCCCTGCTCCGCGTTCTCACCAGAATTAAGTAAGCTGTAACCGTCGGTTGAGTCGTAAGCCGGTTCCGTTCACGATGAGCGCCAGAACCCGCTACCATGAACGGGCTCGCAGTCGAATGAGACTAGCGGAGATGCTCAAGACCCTGCTGAAGACCGACCAGCTCAAAATCGACCTGCGAGAGGTGGACGTGCCTGCAACGATCGACCGAAGCACATTTCTTTCGACCCTGCCGGCCACCTCGACCGACCGCGCTGCGGCATTGACGATTGTCGGCGTGTCCTCGATCCTGTTCGCAGCGGCTGTACCCTTCGCGGGTATCCCGCTACTGCCGGTCCCCGCCTTCGTCGCGAGTTACCAATCGGCGCTCGCCATCAGCGACATCGTCACGGCAGTGCTGCTGCTCTCGCAATTCGCAGTCTTGCGGACTCGTGCATTGCTATGGCTCGCGACCGGTTATCTCTTCACCGCCGCAGCGGCACTGGTCCATGCCCTCACCTTCCCCGGCCTGTTCACACCGACCGGGCTCTTCGGCGCGGGCCGGCAAACCACGGTCTGGCTCTACATGATCTGGCACGGCGTCTTCCCGCTATGCGTGCTGGGCTATGCCTGGCTGAAGGAAAAGGACGGAGGCTCCCGGCTCCGGGGTGCGACGAGCAGTGCGATCTATGCCTGCGTGCTCGGAATCATCGTCGCGATGGCCGTCTGCACCTGGATCGTCACCGCGCAACACGATCTGTTGCCGGTCCTGCTGCGCGACGGCCACTACACGCCGACCATGATCGGCGTCGTGTCCTTCGTGTGGTCGCTGAGTTTTGCCGCGCTTGTCTCGCTCTGGTTCCGCAGACCGCATACGGTCATCGACGTCTGGCTCATGGTCGTCATGTGCGCCTGGCTGTTCGACATCGCGCTGTCGGCGATCGTCAACGTCGCGCGCTTCGACCTCGGCTTCTATGCCGGCCGGCTCTACGGCCTCGCCGCAGCGACCTTCGTGCTCGCGGTGCTCCTCATCGAGAATGTCCGTCTTCAGGCGCACACGATGGGCCTCGTCGGCAGGTTGCGCCAGCAATCGGCTTCGGAACGCGACTATTACGGCAAGCGCCTCGCGCTATATGGCGCGGTGATCGAGTCCTCCAACGACGCCATCATCACGAAAACGCTCGACGGCATCATCACCGGCTGGAACAAGGCCGCCGAGCATCTGTTCGGCTATTCCGCTGCGGAAGCCGTCGGCCAGCCAATCGACATCATCGTGCCGCCGGACCGCAAGGGCGAAGTCAGGAGCATCCTCAACCGGGTCGCCAGCAACGAGTCGATCGCCCAGCACGAGACGGTCCGCATCCGAAAAGACGGACGCCCACTCGACGTCGTCCTGAATATCTCTCCCCTGCGCACAGATCAGGGCGAGATCATCGGCGCCTCCAAGATCGCCCACGACATTACCGAAGAGAAGCAGGCGAGAGAGAAGCTTCGCCGCGAGACTGAAGAACGCCAGCGCATCTTCGAGACATCGCAGGACCTGATCCTGGTCACCGACGGCTATGGCAATTTCGTCCAGGTCAGCCCGAGCGTGAAGAACATTCTCGGCTACAGCCCCGAGGACATGGTCGGGCACAGCGCGACCGAGTTCATCCATCCTGACGATCTGGAGAAGACGCGGAGCGAGATGCGCGCAGCCCGGCGTGGCGCGGTCAAGCGCAGCTTCGAGGCGCGCTACTACCATTACGACGGTCACGAGGTCACGCTGAACTGGATGGGCACCTGGTCGGAGCCGGTGAAACGCCATTTCTTCATCGGCCGCGATCTCACCGACAAGCAGGCGGCCGAGGCCCAGCTCCGGCAGGTCCAGAAGATGGATTCGATCGGCCAGTTGACCGGCGGCGTCGCTCACGACTTCAACAACGTGCTGACCGTCATCACGGGCACGATCGGCATTCTCAGCGACGCCGTCGCCGACAGGCCGGAGCTTGCCGCCATCACCAAGTTGATCGACGATGCGGCTGAACGCGGCGCGCAACTGACCAAGCACCTGCTCGCCTTCGCACGCAAGCAGCCGCTCCAGCCGCGCGAGATCGACGTTAATGCACTGGTGCTCGAAGCTGCCAAGCTGCTGCATCCGACCCTGGGCGAGCAGATCACGATCTTGCCGCAGCTCACCGAGGACGCCTGGCCCGCGCTGGTCGATCCGGGCCAGCTCTCCACCGCGATCCTGAATCTCGCATTGAACGCGCGCGATGCCATGCCCGACGGCGGCACCTTGGTGCTGGAGACGCGCAACATCTTCCTCGACGACGGCTATGCCAGTATGAATCCCGACGTGGTCGCCGGCAATTACGTGATGATCGCCGTCAGCGACACCGGCACCGGAATTCCGCCGGACCTGATCGACCGGGTATTCGATCCCTTCTTCACCACCAAGGAGGTTGGCAAGGGCACCGGCCTGGGCTTGAGCATGGTGTTCGGCTTCGTCAAGCAGTCGGGCGGCCACATCAAAATCTACAGCGAGCAAGGCCACGGCACGAGCGTGAAGATCTACCTGCCGCGCTCGACCGGGGTGCAGGAGACCGCGTTCGAGGCGCTCCAGAATGCGCCGATCGCCGGCGGCAATGAGAAGATCCTGATCGTCGAGGACGACGCCCTGGTGCGGCAATATGTTGTGACGCAGGTCAGGAGCCTCGGCTATACCGCGCTCGAGGCCGCCAACGGCGCCGAGGCCCTCACCATTATCGACAACGACAAGACCATCGACCTGCTTTTCACCGACATCATCATGCCAGGCAACATGAACGGCCGCCAGCTTGCCGACGAAGCGCAGAAGCGCCGCCCCGACCTGAAGACGCTATTCACCTCGGGCTACACCGAGAACGCCATCGTCCATCACGGCCGGCTCGATTCCGGCGTGCTGCTGCTGGCCAAGCCCTACCGCAAATCCGAGCTCGCCAAGATGCTCAGGGCGGCCCTCGCCAGTTGAGCCTGCGACGTCTCTGCGCTATCGCAGAGGCGAACTCCTCTCAGCTCGCGAGGCCAGTTTGAAGAATCTCCTCACCGACGTTGCCGGCGTCCGCGTCGGCCATGCCGAAGACGCAAAAGTCGCCTCTGGCGCGACCGCGGTCATCTTCGATTCTCCCGCGATCGCCGCGATCGACGTTCGCGGCGGCGGACCCGGCACACGCGAGGACGCATTGCTCGATCTTGCCAACACCGTCGAGCGCATCGACGCCATCGCGCTGTCGGGCGGTTCCGCCTTTGGCCTCGATACCGGCGGCGGCGTGCAGGCCTGGCTCGCCGAGCAGGGCCGCGGCCACCGGGTTCGCGAAGCGCTGATCCCGATCGTGCCGGGCGCGATCCTGTTCGATCTCCTCAACGGCGGCGACAAGGCCTGGGGACGCTTCTCGCCCTATCGCGAGCTCGGCTACGCCGCGGCAGCCGCCGCTGGCACGGACTTCGCGCTCGGCAGCGTCGGCGCCGGCCTCGGTGCCACCACCGCAACGTTCAAGGGCGGGCTGGGCTCGGCCTCGGCGCTGACGCCCGACGGTGTCAAGGTCGCGGCGATCGTCGCCGTCAACGCGGTGGGCAGCGTCACCGTCGGCAACGGACCGTGGTTCTGGGCGGCGCCGTTCGAGGTGGACGGCGAATTCGGCGGACGCGGCCTGCCGGACAAGTTCACCGACGACATGCTCCGCATGCGCATCAAGGGCGGTCCTGCCGCGAGCGCGCGCGAAAACACCACGATCGGCGTCGTCGTCACCGACGCGGTGCTGACCAAGCCCCAGGCCAAGCGGCTGGCGATGATCGCGCATACCGGCTTTGCCCGCGCGATCTATCCGGTGCATGCGCCGACCGACGGCGACGTGCTGTTCGCCGCCGCGACCTGCGTGAAGCCGATCGAGCCGCTGGTCGGCCTCACCGAACTCGGCACGGTCGCAGCCAACGTGGTCGCGCGTGCCATCGCCCGCGGCGTTTACGGCGCGACGGCCCTGCCGTTCGCCGGGGCGCAGCCGGCGTGGAACGATCGCTTCGGAGAGCAACGAAACGCCTGACATGGCGTTATTCCGACGGAGCCAAGGTGCACCGTCATGCCGTCGTCAGTGATCCGCTTCTTTCGCTATGCGCCCGATACGCGTGAGCTGAAGGTGACTTTCGTCAGCGGTCGCCTGTATGTCTACGAGGACGTTCCGGCCGAGGTCGCGGCCGCGTTCAGTCAGGCCCGCTCAAAGGGATCGTTCTTCAACCGCGAAATCCGCGATCGGTATGCCTATCGTGACACTACCCACGACTACGTAGGCTAAAGCGCGATGAGATCAGGATGAACGTCATTGCGCTTTGGGTTATTGGTTGAGCATGATCTATTCGGACAACCGCTGCACGCTTTCCCAGATCATGCTGTAGCCTGGATCCCGCTCACACGCTCATTGACGTCGAAGAAGCGGTGGACGCGGCCTGCGCCTGGCGCTGCATCATCTGCCCGAACCAGTCATACGGCGAATTGCCGCCACTATTCGCGGTTGACGAGCGGGACGCGCCAGGGACCGTCGTCGACATCTTGAAGCCGTCCGCATAGGTGACGGTGGTGATGGTCGAGCCATCGGCATTGGTCGTCGTCGTCGAGGTCGATCCTCTGCTTGCCTTCGAGGATTCCGATCCGCCGCCTGCCGCATCGCCCGATCCGCCGGCGCTTTGCGCCTGATGGCGGCCATGGCCGCTCGTCAGCGCCTTCGTCATTTCGCCGAGGTTGATGCTGTCATCCGAATTCGCATCCATCTTCGAGAACACGTCATCGGCCTGTGCGAGATTGGTGCCGCCGGCACTGAGCGCGTCCTCGAACTCGGCCTTCGTGATCTTGCCGTCGCCGTCCGCATCGATCTGCGAGAACAGATCTTTCAGCGCCGCCTGCCGGCCCTTCGAGGTCGAGGGCGCCGATGAGGTCGAACTGGTCGCGCCGCTCGCACCATCGGTCGACTGACTCTGCGCGGCGAGCAGCGCCGTCATGGTCGCCGGCGCGATCTGTGGCGGACTGCCTGAGCCGACCAACGAGGACGTCATGCTGCTGCTGTCGATCGCGAACGGGTTGGTCGCGCCTTGCGGAGATCCGGTCTTATGCGTCGATCCGGCCTTCTGCGTTGCCGATGACGACTTCGAGTTCGTCAACGACTGGATCGCGTCGAGCGCACTCGATACCGCGCCAAGGGCAAACAACATTGCACAACTCCAACCCGATGCGGCATGCCGCGGCCAATGTTCCGAACGACGTCAGCAAGCGTCGTGCCAGCGTCAAAAGCTCAACAAAATCCGCCTTCGCTGCGCCTTGCACAGCCCGGGAACACCGGCAATTCGTGCCGGTCGCGGCAGAAATTTCCGCCCACAGGAAGCAGCCTCCCCCTGCATTGCCCGCCGCAGAGGCCCATGTTAGGCGAGGCCATTCTTCTTCGGCCGCCACCCGGAAAACGCGCCATGACCCAAGCTTTCGCCCCCCGTCCCCTGGCCATCGCGCCCTCGATCCTCGCCTCGGACTTCTCAAGGCTCGGCGAGGAGGTGCGCGCGGTGGACGCGGCAGGCGCCGACTGGATCCATCTCGATGTGATGGATGGACACTTCGTTCCCAACATCTCCTACGGTCCCGAGGTCATCAAGGCGATGCGCCCGCATACGAAGAAGATCTTCGACGCGCACCTGATGATCTCGCCCTGCGACCCCTATCTTGAGGCTTTCGCGAAAGCCGGCTGCGACCACATCACGGTGCATGCGGAGGCAGGTCCCCATCTGCACCGTTCGCTCCAGGCCATTCGCGGCCTCGGCAAGAAGGCGGGCGTGTCGCTCAACCCGGGCACGCCGATCAGCGCGCTCGAATACGTCCTCGACCTGGTCGATCTCGTGCTGGTGATGTCGGTCAATCCCGGCTTCGGCGGCCAGGCCTTCATCCCCTCCGCGATCGGCAAGATCCGCGACATCCGCGCGATGATTGCGGGACGCCCGATCGACATCGAGGTCGATGGCGGTGTCGGTCCTGACGTTGCCGGCCCGCTTGCGGCCGCCGGCGCCAACGCCTTCGTCGCCGGCACCTCCGTGTTCAGGGGCGGCACGCAGGAGGCCTACAAGACCAACATCGCTGCCATCCGCAACGCAGCCGCAGGCGCACGCGGCGAAGCGATTTGAGCTGGATCGGGAGTCCGCAAACCTGCAGCTCCCAAGTGTTGCGGCGCGCAATGCCTAAACGGAATCTTGATCCGTACTCATCCGGACTTCCCTGATTCGCGCAAATCACCGCAAGTGACTCCTGCCTGCTTTTGACGGGAGCACATCATGACGACGACCCTGGTTTGGACTGGCGTAGCGTTGTGGTTTGGATTGAATGCTGCGATTGCAGCTCGCAGCCTCTACATGGCGCGACCGGTGAAGGCCGCATCCTCTGCCCGCATCATTCACCTTCAGCGTCGCCGGGGGTGATGCCATGCAGCTCGCACTCGTGAAACGTCAGCCGAAGCGCAGGTGCCGTATTCCACGGCGACCGCATCCGAATCTCGACTACTTCTTCGGCCGCCTCGAACGCGCCGATCGCACGCGGAACGACGATGCCGGGCCCAGCAATGCGGACGTCGACCATTCGTTTGCCTCGCAGCGCCGACACTGAGATTTCCTTTTCCGGACCGCCCCATGAGACCGCATTGCCCGAACTGCCTGAAGGAAATGACCAAGGCATCCGCGTCGCGTAACCTGTTCAATTGCGAGCCCTGCCGCGAGATCATCCAGTATTTCGGCGGCAGCGCGGATCACGGCGAGGCTGACCCGCAATTCTCCTGGCCCATCCGCCGTAAGCACGCGGCTCACACGGCCCACGCGGCCTGATCCGCCGTTTGTAGGCGCAGCCCTATCCGGCCGCCTCGCCGTCATCCGCTTCAGCCACATCCCCCGCCATCCGCGGCGGCCGCACAATGGTGACGGTGCAGCTCGCCTCCGAGGCCACCTTGGCCGAGACGCTGCCGAGCAAGGTGCGCCTGAACGAGCCTTGCCGCGCGCCGATGATGACATGGTCGACATGGTTGACCTCGGCGAACTCCAGGATGGCAGCGGCGGGATCGACGGCCTCCAGCACATGGACCGACAACCGGCTCTCGTCCAGCTTGAGCGGCGCCGCCCAATGCCGGAGCGCCACCAGGCGGTCGATATGCTTGTTGGAGCCCTGCTCGTCGAGCGTCCGGTCGATCGCGATGCGATTGAGCTTGAGCACGTTGAGGCAGGCCAGCCGCGCCGAGGGCAGCGTGGCGAGAATGCGCTCGGTCGTCACGCGCAGTGCCTCGTTCAGCTCCGGTGCGCCCTCCACAGTGTCGAGCGCGATCGCAAGAATTGGGCTCGACGCGATCTGCGCCGCGACATCCGATTTCGCTCGTGGCTGCATGACGCCCTGATTGAAGCGGCGCCGCCACGCCACGCCGAGGGAATCACGCTTCAGCCGTTCCGCGCGCGCGGTGAGCTTGACCTGGTCCGGATGGGTGAGATCGAAGGCGAGCTGGGACGCCGTCGGATAACGCCACACCGGCTCGATCTCGAGGCAGCGCAGCACCACCTCCTGCAGCCAGGGCGGATAGCCGGCGCGCAATGCGCGCGGCGGATAGGGATCGCGCCACAGCCGGCGCCGCATCGCGCGCAACGTTTCACCCTCGCCGAAGGGACGCTCGCCCGTGGTGAAGAAATAGAGCAGCACGCCGAGCGAGAAGAGGTCACTGCGCGGATCGTCGCGCACGCCTAACAGCCGCTCCGGCGCCATGTAGGGCGCGGTCCCGTAAGGCAGACGAAATTCTTCCTGCAACAGGTCAGGCAGATGGTTGTGGTGCGACAAGCCGTAGTCGATCAGCACGGCCTCGCCACTGCCGCGGAACATGATGCTGCTCGGCTTGATGTCGTGATGAATCACGTTCTGCCGATGCAGGTCGGCGAGCGCGGTCGCGATCTTCGCCACGAGCTGCCGCGCCTCGTCATAAGGCAGCGGCAAGTCCGGCAGTCGCTTGTAGAGCGTCGCCCCGGGGATACGCTCGATCACGACATAGGCCTGATGCGCGAAATCCCCGGTGCCGAAGCAGGCCGGCACGTGCGGGCCTGCAACCCGCGGCAGGATCATCATCTCCATCTCGAACGAGACGATCGCCGCGGGATCCTCACCCTCCGACACCCGCGGGATCTTCATCAGCAAAGGCATGTCGATGCCGGGATGGGTGACGGTCCACAACGTCGCCATGCCGCCAGCATGAACGCATTCACCGATGGTGAAACCGTCGATTTCCGCACCTGCTTTGACCAGGGATTTCGGCATCACCGTCAGCGCCCCTGCGACAGCCGGTCGGCCAGCCAATGCGGCAGGCCGTTGTCGCGGATCCTGCCGGCCGCGGTCGCGACGTCATAGGGCGCGCGGCAATAGGTGATCTGGCACGAGACCGTGTCGAACAGCACGAAGGACGCGGACGGATCGCCGTCGCGGGGCTGGCCGACCGAGCCGAGCACGGCAAGCCATTGCCGCCCACGCAGGAGCTGCACGGAGACATCGGTCTTCGGCACGAAGCTCGTCATCTTCGCCGTCACCGACATCGAATAGAGCGCAGGTCTGTGGATGTGGCCGCAGAAGGTGATATGCGCGGGTGTCGCGATCAGGCTCTTGGCCGCATCCGCCGTCGACCGGACATAGTGCCAGCGCTGCGGGCTGGAGGCTTCCGAATGCACGAACAGGCGACCGTCGTCCTCCATCAGCATCGGCAATTCGGCCAAAAACCGACGCTGCGCCCTGTCGAGCCGGCCGCGAGTCCATTCGATCGCAACCTGCGCCTCGGCGTTCATGGTCTCAGCCGAGGAATTGACCGCCTGGTCGTGATTGCCGCGCACGGCGATGGCGCCGCGGGCAACGAGCTCCATCGCAGTGTCCACGACCCATTCCGGATCGGCGCCATAGCCGACGAAATCACCGAGCAGGATGAAGCGCTCCGCGCCTTTCGCGCGGGCCATCTTCAGGCACGCCTCGAACGCCTGCCGGTTGCCGTGGATATCCGAGAAGACAGCTAGGAGCACGCACCCTCCACCCTCAAAATCTTATCTGAAGCCGATAAGGCCAAATTGAGGGACGTCAAGAACATGCGCCGGCGCGTGCCGGTTTTCCAGCGGGCCGCTGCCGCGATGGTGAAGGGCTATTGCTCGTCCTTTGGCGGCATCCGCGGCGGCGGCAGCGGCGTGAACACGACGCCCTGCGCGCCGGCCGGCGGGGCGTTGAACTCGCCGGTCGAAGAATCGCCGCCGCTGGTCTCCAAGATCGTCTTCGGCGTCACATATTCCCGCACCATGTCGATCAGGCTGCCGTCACCGCCGCCGAAATCGGCGGCGCGCCCGCCCTGCGGATGCCCAGCCGCGATCTCGTTCTGCGCCGCATGGGTCTTGTCGGCCAGCCTGTCGTCATAGGGCACCCGGAAGGCGCGCGGAATGCCGCTCGGCCGATTGTCCTCATCGAGCGCCTCGACCCAGAGATAGATCGAGCCGGGATCGCCCTCCAACGAATGCGGCTCGACGATGCGGGCCTGGAGCAGCTTGAAGGCGGTCGGCATCCGGTCGGAGCTGGCCCAGCCGAGCAGTCCGCGCATTTCGGTAAAGCTGACGACATAGAAGGCGCTGGTGATGACGACGGCCGTCGCCTTCAGGACCCAGTGCAGCCGCGCATAGACCAGCACGACCAGCAGCAGCGCACCGATCACCGCATAGGCGACCGACAAAGTGAGGATGACCGTTTGCAGATTACTCACGGCGCACCCTCACCCGGGTCTTCGGATCGACATCGGCGCCGTTGCGCCAGCTGCTGCGGAACGTCTCCAATAGCGATTTCGGCCGCTGGTCGACATTGACGACCTTGCCTTCGGCATCGAGCCGGAACCGGACCGCGGTCTTCTCGTCGCCGGTGTGATCGAGCGTGAACTTGTTGTCGAAGACCACCTGCGCAGTCGGATTGAGCTTCTGCACCTTCACGTTGGCCGTCACGGGCTCGCCGGTCGTCGCCACGAAATGCGAGACGTTGACGGTGTATTCGCCGGCGACGATGCCCCGCACCGTGACAATCTCCTCGCGGATGGGCGAGGCGATCTTCTTGCCGGCGACGATGATGAAGTCGTTGGCCCCGCCGCGGTCGTCGCGATCAAGCGTGAGAAAGCCGGCCTCGCGGTGGCGATACCAGGCGATGTTGCCGGCGGGGTCCTGCACGAACAGGTCGAGATCATCGGGGTGGTTGTCCGGCCAGTCCAGCGTGATCATGAACTCGGCCTTGGAGTCGATCTTGCCCTCTTTGGCGTCCGGGGAGACCGCGAGCAGCGCCAGAAAGAACAGGAAGGCGATCACCTGGAGCGCCTTGAACAGCATCACGCCGAGCGGATCGAACGGCTCCTCGCGCGGATAGAGACCGAAATCATCCATCATGACGGCGTTCCAGCACCCTTGCGCTCCAGGACCGGCGTCACATAGGTCTCGGTCAGCACCACCGCGTCCGAGAACACCCGCTGGGTGGCGGCATCCAGCATGTAGTACTGGATGCGGACCAGGATCGAGCCGACGAGGCCGGCCAGCGTCGTGTACATCGCCACTGCCATGCCGTCGCTCATCAGCCCCATCGAGGACCGCATCGCGGCCTTGTCGGCGGCATCCAGGCCCGCGATCGGCGCCAGCATGATGATGAAGCCGATGATGGTGCCGAGCAGGCCGAGCTTCATCAGCGTGTCCGAGACGAAGGCGCCAAAACCGTTGGAGCCGCGCAGCCGGTCGGCGAGCGTCCGCAGCAGCAGCGTCTGGTCGACCGGCCGGTAGCCTTGCGCAGCGGCCTTGGTCACGAGGCTCTCGATGTGGTCGCGCACCAGGCCGCGCGGAAGCGCTGTTGCGCTAGCGTCGAGCGCCTTGCTGCCGCCGGCGGCCGACAGCACCGCCCGGCAGCGCCGTGCCGCTGCTCCCTCCCGCGCGATCGCCCGCGTCCGCAGGAAGCAGTGGCCGCAGGTAACGACGTAAAGCAGCGCGATCACGCTCGAAATGTAGGTGCGGTCCGAGGTCAGCATCAGGTGGATCAGGCCGAAGCGCCACAACAGCACGACGGCGAAGATCGAGAGCCCGGTGAAGATCATCCAGAACAGCAGCGCGCTGCGCTCGGTCGGGTCGGCAGCGTGGCCCGCGATCGGCCCAATCGTCATCGAACTCATGCTGCACTGCTCCTGGCTTGCGACGATTGGCCGAGAAAGATTGGCCTAGAAGGATTCTTTGGCCGATTAGATCAAAGCCGCCGCGCCAGGTCCAAAGAGCCATGCCCAATCCGGCTTGGGAAATTTGCCCGAGCTGCCATCCTGCCGTTCCCCGCAATTGGCAAGGCGCGGCGGCGTTGTTAGGCTGAGCTTACCAAAGGTTGGGGGTGATCGCATGCGCCTCGTGCTTCAGCTCGTCGCCCGTCTGCTGCTCATCGTGGCGCTGTGCCTGGGAGCAGCGACGGTATGGGCGACGTTCGACGCCTATCGCAGCGTCGACCGAGCGACCGCGGCTTCCGCACAAAGGGTCGCGCAGGCGCTTCAGGCGCTATATTGGCGCGAGCTCTTGTTGCGCAGCAGCAGAGCACGCGAACATCTGTTGCCGGTTCCGGACTGGCGTTCGCTGGAGACAATGAAGCTGATCTCGCCCGGCGTCTGCGTCGAGTTCCAGCCGGCCGCGGCGTTCGAGAAGCCGCTCTGCGGCCAGAGCCAAGGCATCGGCAAGACGCCGCCGCACTGGTTCGCATCGATCGTGCCGACCTTCCTCGGCAGCCATGCCGAGGTGGTGCGGCCCGTCAGTCCGCGCGCAGCGGCCGCCGGCACGGTGGTTGCAACCCCGGACGCCGCCGCCGCGATCTCGCTCGCCTGGGAGTACATCCTCAACGTGATCGACGTCGCGCTCTTGATGGCGGCGGCAATCGCGCTGCTGGCTTCGCTCGCCATCGCGCACGCGCTGGCGCCGGCACGCACCATCGTCACCGCGTTGCAGCGTATGGCGCGCGGCCAGTATCGCACGAAGCTGCCGCGCTTCCGTTCGATGGAGCTTGCGATGATCGGCAGCGCCGTCGATGCGCTCGGCGGCCGGCTGGAGGAAGCGACCGAGCAGCGCGCGGCGCTGACCCGGCGGCTGATCGAGATCCGCGACGACGAACGCCGCGCGCTCGCCCGGGAGCTGCACGACGAATTCGGACAAAATCTCTCCGCCATCCTCGCCTTCGCCAACACCATCGAGACGGCGAGCGCGAAGCATGACAGGGATAAAGGCATCGCGCAGGATGCGCGGATGATCTCACAGGCCACCCATCATCTGATGGCCTCGCTGCGCGATGCGCTGAAGCGGCTGCGCAATCCCCTGCCCGAGGAGCTCGGGCTCGAGGCAAGTCTCGTGAATTTGGTAGATAGCTGGCGTTCGCAGAGCGCGGCGCGACCGACAATCCAGCTCGACCTCAGGGGCGATCTTACCGATATCAGCGGCCCGGCGGCCATCACCGCCTATCGCGTGGCGCAGGAATGCCTGACCAACGCCCTGCGCCACAGCTCCGCGCGCGAGATCTCGCTACGCGTTGAGCGGCGCGCGGGCGAGCACGACGCGCTCCTGATCCGGGTCGAAGACGACGGCGGCGGCGATGCCAAGCGCGTCGCGCAATCGGCCGGATTCGGCCTCACCGGCATCCGCGAACGCCTTTCAGCCGCCGGTGGATCGCTGTCGATCCTGCCTGCGAACCGCGGCCTCAGCGTGGCCGCCACCATCCCGCTCGCCGCATGAGGCCGACGTGAATGATATCGCGGCAACAGGCATCTCCGTGCTATTGGTCGACGACCACCCGATCGTGCGGCAGGGCTACCGGCGTGTGCTGGAAAGCCAGGGCGATCTTCGTGTCGTCGCGGAAGCCGACAATGCTGCGGACGCCTATGGCGCCTTCAAGGCGCATGACCCCGACGTGGTCGTGCTGGATATCTCGATGCCCGGCGCGAGCGGGCTGGAAGCGATCCGCAACATCCGCGCGCGCAGCCCGCGGGCGCGCATTCTCATCTTCACGATGCACAACGAAGCCGTGCTGGTGAAAGCCGCCTTCGGCGCCGGCGCCTCTGGCTTCGTCACCAAGAGCAGCGAGCCGTCCGCCATCGTGAATGCGATCCGCAGCGTGGCGCGCGGCGAGCGCGCCATGAGCGACGACATCGCGCATATTCTCGCCGAGGACAGCCTATCGCCGACGGGTTCAGCGCTGGATCAGCTGGGCGAGCGGGAGATCGAGATCCTGCGCCAATTCGCCGGCGGCGCTACCACCGAGCAGATTGCAACGCATCTCAATCTCAGTGTGAAAACAGTCCAGAACTACCATTATTTGATCAAATCAAAGACCGGCGCACGCACGGATGCACAGCTCGTGCGGCTCGCAGCAACGTGCGGGCTGACGAGGATCTAGCAGCAAAGCTGCCGCACTCCGTCTTGAAGCTCGCCAATCTGCCGAACGAAATTGGAACGGAGCCCATCCGGCTCCGGTTAGTACGGCAGAAGGAGTAAACGGTCATGAGTAAGGGTCATCACAACGCAGTCGACCATCCCCCGATCATCACAGTAGGCGAGCTCATCGACGAACTCTGCCGTCTGCCGGACACCGCCGTCGTCCACTTCCGCTGCCCCATGCTCGATCAGGAGCTAACCTTCTACCGCCTGCGCAAGCGGTCAAAGGATGCTGTCGAAATCGCGGTCAATGCATACCCTGAAAGTCCCCCGGTGGTGCCATCGTCCGAGCCGAACTTCCATGCGCGGAAACGCTCGGCTTCGGCGCCCCCGGCCCGCAATGGTAGCTTTCTTCACAAGGCGAGAGGTTGATGGCCCTCGCGCCAATTGGGCAGGTGGCGTGGCCTAACCCGCCTTCAATCCGCGCAGCAGTAGCGCCAGCGTTGCATCGACCCGCGCGGAAAGATCGGCGTCCTTCCACTCGTCGGCATGGGCCGGATGGTGGAAGCGGACGGTGGCATCGAAAATGGCGCGCGCGGTCGTCTTGACGTCGTCCACCTCGAATACGCCCTGCTTGATGCCGTCGGCCAGGATCGCCGCGATCTGGTCGATCATGGTGTCCTTGTGACATTTGACGGCTGCGCAGGCCTCGCGCGCCAGCGTCAGATAAGTCTGGAACATCTCGGGGTCGTCGAGGACGCGCGAACGCTTGGCGGCGAACAGCGTGCGCAGCCAGCGGCCGAGCCTATCAGGCGCGGGGCCCTGCTCCTCGGCAATCGCGCGCAACGGCGCGTCGATGCGGTCGAGCCAGCGTTTGGCAACGGCTTCGCGCAGCGAGGCCTTGCTCGGGAAATGGCGGTAGACGCTGCCGTGGCTCACATCGAGCGCACGGGCAACGTCGACCACGGTGGCCTTGGCAAGTCCGAAGCGCCTGAGCACGTCCTCGGTGACTTCGAGGATCCGCTCCGGCGTCAAGACAACAGCTTCATTCATGCCAGCACCATTGTTCCCGTTCAGGGCTCAGTTACCCGGCAGTAGGGCTGTTTCCGAAGCGCCCTCGCCGGTCGTTTCGGAAAGCCTATGCCTTAATGAGGCAGTTTTGCAGCCTGCGCCGCGATCTGGCGCGCCACCAGCAAATTGAGCCAATGCCCAATCATGCCGGTGAAATTGAGGATTTCGGTCGTCATGTCTTAAGTCTCCATTCGTCCGCTTTCCCCGTTCTTCAATCGGCCCTCCGATCCGAGCTTGCTTCGGATGTCGGGCTCCCCGGGGCTTGTCGCGGGACGCCCAATCGGAGCGTCCGGAGACGGATATACACATCTCGCTGACAGATTTCAATATCTGTCAGTCAATGATCCGTGATTGATAGCTGATCTTTGGTCCAGCGCGTGGCTGGCTCCGCCCACCGGTGGATAGTTACCCCGCACCCCCGGCCGCGGGCCCGGATCGTTTGTTTCGCCCTCCCCGCTCTGCTAAATCGCGGCGTAAAAAGCATTTTGGCCGGTGCCCACGCCCCCAGCATCCCCAGGGGCGTCCCGCCCACCTCTTGGAGCCGTCAGATGATCCCCCGCTATACCCGCCCGGAAATGGCCTCGATCTGGGAGCCGCAAACCCGGTTCAAGATCTGGTTTGAGATCGAGGCGCATGCGGCGGACGCGCTCGCCGAGCTCGGCACCATCCCGAAGGAAGCTGCCAAGACGGTCTGGGCCAAGGCCAAGGATGCTATTTTCGACGTCGGCCGCATCGACGAGATCGAGCGCGAGACCAAGCACGACGTCATCGCCTTTCTCACCCACCTTGCCGAGATCGTCGGTCCCGAGGCGCGCTTCGTGCACCAGGGCATGACCTCCTCCGACGTGCTCGACACCTGCCTCAACGTCCAGCTCACTCGCGCCGCCGACCTGCTGCTCGCCGACATCGACAAGGTGCTGGCCGCCCTGAAGAAGCGCGCCTTCGAGCATAAGATGACGCCGACCATCGGCCGCAGCCATGGCATCCACGCCGAGCCCGTCACCTTCGGCCTCAAGCTCGCTTATGCCTATGCCGAATTTACGCGCGCGAAGGAACGTCTGGTCTCGGCGCGAAAGGAGGTCGCGACCTGCGCCATCTCCGGCGCCGTCGGCACATTTGCGCAAATCGATCCCCGCGTCGAAGAGCATGTGGCCAAGGCCATGGGCCTCGTGCCGGAGCCGATCTCGACCCAGGTGATCCCGCGCGATCGCCACGCGATGTATTTCTCGACCCTCGGCGTGATCGCCTCTTCCATCGAGCGCATCGCCGTGGAGATCCGCCACATGCAGCGTACCGAGGTGCTGGAGGCCGAAGAGTTCTTCTCGGAGGGGCAGAAGGGCTCGTCCGCGATGCCCCACAAGCGCAATCCGGTGCTGTCGGAAAACCTCACTGGCCTGTCGCGCATGGTGCGAGCCTATGTGACGCCGGCACTGGAGAACGTCGTGCTCTGGCACGAGCGCGACATCTCGCACTCTTCCGCCGAGCGCATGATGGGCCCGGACGCGACGGTGACCCTCGACTTCGCGCTGGTGCGCCTCGCCGGCCTGATCGACAAGCTCTTGGTGTACCCCGCCAACATGCAGAAGAATCTCGACCGCCTCGGCGGCCTCGTGCACTCCCAGCGCGTGCTGCTGGCCTTGACGCAGAAGGGCGCCAGCCGCGAGGATTCCTACAAGCTCGTGCAGCGCAACGCGATGCCGGTATGGCGCGGTGAAGGCGACTTCCTTCAGCTGCTGAAGAAGGACACTGAGGTGAAGAAGTATCTTACCGACGCCGAGATCGAGGAGCAGTTCGACCTCGGCTATCACCTCAAGCACGTCGACACGATCTTCAAGCGCGTGTTCGGGCAGAGCTGAATTTTCTTCGTCATTCCGGGGCACACGAAGCGTGAGCCCGGAATCTCGCGCTACAATCTCCAGATTCTCTGGTGCACAAATGCGCACCATAGCTCGATGCTTCGCATCCCCCCGGAAAGACAAGAACCCACAAGAAACGGATCCCCCATGCCCATCGTCAACCGCATCGCCGCCCTGTCCGACGAAATGGCCGCCTGGCGCCATGACTTCCACGAGAATCCGGAGCTGCTCTACGAAGTCCACCGCACCGCCGGCATCGTCGCCGACAAGCTGCGCGAATTCGGCTGCGACGAGGTGGTGACGGGCATCGGCCGCACCGGCGTGGTCGGCGTGATCCGCGGCCGCAAGTCGGCATCCGGCAAGACCATCGGCCTGCGCGCCGACATGGACGCGCTGCCGATCATGGAGACCTCCGGCGTGCCCTACGCCTCCAAGGTCCCGGGCAAGATGCACGCCTGCGGACATGACGGCCACACCGCCATGCTTCTCGGCGCTGCCAAATATCTCGCCGAGGCGCGCAATTTCGACGGCACGGCCGTGTTGATCTTCCAGCCGGCCGAGGAAGGCGGCGGCGGTGGCAGGGCCATGGTCGAGGACGGGCTGATGACGCGCTGGAACATCCAGGAGGTCTACGGCATGCACAACATGCCGAACCTGCCCGAAGGTCATTTCGCAACCACCCCTGGCGCGATGCTCGCCTCGTCCGACAACATCCAGATCACCGTCCACGGCAAGGGCGGCCACGCCGGCGCGGGTCCGCACAAATCGATCGACAGCGTGCTGATCGGCTCGCAGATCGTGGGTGCGCTACAATCGATCGTCGCGCGCAACGTCGATCCGCTGAAATCGGCCGTCATCTCGATCACGCAATTCCACGCCGGCACGGCCTTCAACATCATCCCGGAGGTCGCCGAGCTCGCGGGCACCGTGCGCACGCTCGATCCTGAAGTGCGCGATCTCGTCGAGCGCCGCATCGGCGAAGTCGCCGACAGCGTCGCCCGCGCCTATGGCGGCTCGGCCGAGACGAAGTACACGCGGATGTATCCGGTGACGATGAACCACGCACGCGAGGCCGGCATTGCCGCCGACGTCGCCCGCGACATCGTCGGCACCGAGCGCGTCAACGACAAGTTCATTCCGATAATGGGCGCCGAAGATTTCTCGTTCATGCTGGAAGCCCGCCCCGGCGCGATGATCCTGGTCGGCATGGGCGACGGCAACGAGTGCCACCACCCGGCCTATGTCTTCAACGACAACATTTTGGGCCACGGCGCCTCGTTCTGGGCCCGGCTGATCGAGACGCGGATGCCGGCGTAGAGTCTGTAGTGGACTAGCCGAAGGCGTAACCCACCATTTTTCTGTCGACGCGGACGTAAAGTGGTCGGCTACACTTGCTAACTCACCCGACTCAATCGCAGACGTCTCTCGTCCGGCCAACCATCACTGAACTCGCATCAGCGGTGCTAGCGCGCTCCATTCTGCATCCGTTCCCGACAAGCCGGCAGCATTGCAAAAGATCTGGCCAGATGTATGCGGCTTGGACGGTGTCGCCTCAACCTGGGCGCGCTCGGCAACGAGCCTCACCTTCTCCTGCTTGGCCGCCTTCGCCTTTTGCTCGGCTGCGGCACGCGTGTCTTCCGGCAGTGCTCTTCAGCACATCATCGCGCACGAAGCCAAACGCTTTGCGCAGGTCCAGGCCGAGAGCTCTAAGCGCGACGAGTACGCTCGAAATGAACGCTTGATCATCAGTTGCATATTTCGGCAGGTATTTTAGACGCCGGATTGGAAGGATGATTGGCCGTCCCGAGCCGGCACCCTTTGGCAATCGGCCTGCACCCGGCCGCGTTGCAGATCACCTGACCAGATGCCTGCGGCGCTGAGGGCGCGGCTTCCGTTTGTTTTCGGTCCCGATCCCGCCTCTTCGAATCCTCGCGCGTCGCAACCGGCTTCTTCTCCGGGATCTTCTCGCACTCATTGTCGTCACCGACGCGATAGCCGGCACGGCAGGTGATCTTCACGCATTGGTCGCCGTCGGCCTTGAAGCCGAAATTGCACACCAGCGGGCAGACGCGCCCCGGCTTCGCCTTCAACGCATCGAGTGCGTCGCTGCTTGCGAGCTTCACGTCGAACTGGGTGCCGGCATATTTGTTGAACAGCGTCAGCGAGCGCTGCGCGGCCGAAGTCCACTCGCCCTCTGCAGCCGAGGTGAGGCAGCCGACGCGGCGCAGTTCGCTCTGAACCGATTTGGCGAGCTCAGCTGCGGATAACGTCGAGGTCGGTGCAGGCGAGAGCGCGGCCACCTTCTGGTTCTCAACTTCGGGAATCTGCCGGTCGGTCGCCGGCTTTGCGGCCTGCTCCGCTTTCTCTGCCGCCTGCTTTGCAGCGAGTTCGGCCCTAGCTTTCTCCGCTGCTTGCTTCTCGGCCAATGCCTTCGCCGCCGCCGCTTCGGCCACCTTGCGCTGCTGCTCGGCGGCCTCGGCCCTCGCCTGCTCGATCTGCTTCTGCTTCTCGGCCGCGATCCGCGCCTCTTCGGCGGCCTTGGCCGCCGCGGCCGCCTTCTCCTGCTCGGCCTTCTGGGCGCGCTCGGCAACGAGCCTCGCCTTCTCCTGCTCGGCGGCCTTTGCCTTCTGTTCGGCCCCCGCGCGCGTCTCCTCGGCGGCGATCTTGTTCAACTGCCCCTTGGCCAGGTTGGCGTAGAAGCCCTCCGGATACGCCGCCAGAAACGCTTCCCAGCCGTCCCGCGTGCCGAGTTGGAGCGCCAGCTCGTAATCCCTGCGAACGGCCTCCTGCGGGTTGGCCTGCGGACCAGTCGCGGCCGGCTTGACCGCGACCAACGGCACGTCGTCGCCGCCGAGCGAGCCGTAGACATAGGGCTCCTGCTTGTAGCCGGTCGCTTTCAAAACGTCGTCGCGCACGAAGCCGAAGGCCTTGCGCAGATCAAGACCCGGCTTCGGCAGGTGCTCGACCAGCGCGGCGGCGAACGGGCTGTTTCGGGAATCGCCATCCGATGCCGTCGATCCTGCCTTGGCGGCGAATGCAATCATCGTATTCGGGCTGGTGGGCTCGACCTTGGCGAGGCCGCGCCCGACCGCGCGCGAGGCCAGCGTGCGCTTCATCGTCTTCGCAAACGGATTGTCCCGGCACGCGTCCAGGATGATCAGCCGCAGCTGCTTGGCCGGTTCGACCGCGAACAATGCCCGCTCGACCGGAATGGTCTCATCGAGAACGTCACCATCCGTCTCCAGCGTGGCGTCGGTCGGGATGAGATAGTTGTTGCCGTCGAGCTCGATACCATGGCCGGCGTAATAGATCACCGCCATCTCCGCATCACGCGACCTGCCGGCAAATTCGCGCAGCATGCGCCGCATCTCGCTGGCGCTGAGATCGAGCCTGACGTCGACAGAATCGAAGCCGGCCTTCTTGAACATGCCGCCGACCAGGGTGGCGTCGTTCACGGGATTGCCGAGCTTCGGAGCGCTCTTGTAGGCGGAATTGCCGATGACGAGCGCGACCCGCCGGTCGGCGTGTGCCGGTCCGCACGCAAGGCTCATCGCCAATATCAACAATGCAAATAGCCGAAACGGAATCACTTGCGTCCCCCCGGATGCAATTCCCTGAGACTATTCGGTAGCGTCGCCGATTGCTAATTCTTCCTATGTGATACCGGTCACATAGAGGTCCTCAAACAGGGGTATGGATAATGCGGCGAAGCGTCGCCCTGCTGCCCCAGCTGACGCCACGGTCCTTCGGGGCTGCTACGCTTGCACCACCTCGTGGCGCATCACGAACGGTGCCAGCAGCGCGTGCACCTCGCCCTCGACCGCTTCGCGCTGACCCGCCGGCAAGCCGGTCAGCGTCACGGTGGCGATGGAGCCGTGGCTGCCGTGCGGACCGACCTTGACCTTGCAATCGATGCCGCGCTCGACCAGCGGTGCCAGCACCTTGGTGAACACACGCTGCGCTGCGTCCCAGCGCAGCTGCGGCTTGAACACCTTGCCGACGCCCGTCAGTGGCATCGGATCGATCGGAATGACCTGCACCGGCACGGCGGCGCGCTCCGGGGTGCGCTCGCGCACCCACGCTTCGAGCTCGCCCTGCTCGACGCTCGCGCCGGGCTTCAACTGCACATACCCCACCGGCAATTCGCCGGCATAGGCGTCGGGCTGGCCGACCACGGCGGCGAAGCCGACGGCGGGATGTCTGAACATGATCTCCTCGATCGGCGCCGGATCGATGTTGTGGCCGCCGCGGATCACGAGGTCCTTGGCGCGGCCTGTGATCCAGAGATAGCCGTCGGCATCGAGGCGACCGAGATCGCCGGAATTGACCCAGACCTCATCGATGAAGGCGCCCTTGTTGTGCTCGTCGTTGAGATAGCCGCCGAACACGCCGGGCCCGGCCATGATGACGACGCCGATCTCGTCGGGCGCGCAATCGCGGATCAGGCGTCCCTCGGCATCGAGCTGCACGATGCGCACACGCGCGTAAGGCATGGGAAGGCCGACCGAGCCGAGCCGGATGGGCCGCGACGGATAGGCCAGCGTGTGCACGCTCGAGGTCTCCGTCATGCCGTAGACCTCGATCACCGGCAGCTTCAGTTTCTTCTGAATCGCCGAGCCGACCGCGACCGGAATCGCCGAGCCGCCACCTGCCGCATATTTCAGGCTCGAAATATCCGCCTTGCCCGGCGGCACCGCCAGCGCGGCAGCGAGCACCGTCGGCACGCTCGACAGCGCCTCGGGCTTGAAGCGCTCGACCAGCCCCCAGATGTTCTTCACCGCATTCGGATTGCGCCAGCCGCTCGGCGACAGCACGACCAGCGAGCCGCCGCTTGACAGCGTCAGCAACGCCTGTGTCAGCGAGCCCCCGACGTGGAACAGAGGCATGCCGAACAGCAGGTTTGCGCCCGGCTTGGCCTTCAGCAGCAGATTGAGCGCCCAGGCCTGATAGACCTGGTTGGCATGGGTGTGCCGCACCAGCTTCGGCGTGCCGGTGGTGCCGCCGGTGTGGAAATAGGCGGCGATGTCGCTGCCCAAGATCTTGCGGCCGCTGATAAGCCGGTCCGCCGGTTGCAGCTTGATCAGGTCGCTGAAGGCAAAGATGCCGTTCGCCGGATCGCCGCCGCCGAACACCTGGACCGTTGCCTTGAGATGCTTGAGTTGCGGCCGGATCTGCTCGACCTTCTGCCAGATGTCGGTGCCCGGCATCGGCCCAAGCGCCACCAGGATTTTCGTGTTCGCAGCCTCCAGAATCTCCGCGATCTGGTGCGGCTCGAGCAGCGGATTAACGGGATTGGCGATGCCGGCGGCTTCGGCGCCGAACAATGTCACGAAAGCATCCGGCACCAGCGGCAGCATGAAGCTGATGACGTCGCCCTTCTCCGCGCCCAGCGCGTGAAACATGTTGGCGGCCTGCGTGACGCGCGCCATGAAATCGCGATACGTGACCACGACCGGCGTGTCGGCGGGATCGGCGTTTTGCAGGAACTGGATCGCCGCCCCGTCGGGGTTGCGCGTTGCACCCAGCCGGATCGCGTCATACGTGCTCTCGGCCGCGACGCGATCGGCGTAAGGAACCTGCTCGAAGGCCCGGACCTCCGCGTCTGTCAACAAATCCGGATAGTCGTTGCCGATGAGCCGATCGAGCGCGTGGATGCCCGCCATGGATTTCCGTCCTCCCTCAGATGCATGTCCCCACCCCTTCTTTTGACATTTGGTTCGGCGGGGCCTCGACCGATGGCCCGTCGAGCGCGGACAGAATGATGGATGATTTGGCGTTCGTCCATGGCCGTGGACAGCGGCGGTTAGGCTCGATCTAGACCGAATTTGAACCTCCGCGCCCGATCCCGGGACCAAGAACTGGCGTCGGATTCGCCTACCAGCGTCCTGCCGCAAGACTTGAGGTGATTATGCCTACGCATCTGCGGAACCGCATCACAAGCCTGCTCGTCGTGCTCGCGATGGCATCGACGATCGTGCTGCCTCGCGCGGCGTTCGCCGACACTCAATTCGACAAGATGCGCGCCAAGGTCGCGGCTTTCGTCGCCGACAAGATGGAGAAGCTGGGCGGGTCCCGCATCATCTACAAGGTCGACACCGACGCCCTGCGCGAGGCGGTTGTCACGGACCTGCGCGACCACATTTACAAGATCCTGCGCGAGGGCCGGATCGCCTTCTCCGGGCTTGCGATCCGTGACGGCGGCGTCGACGTTAAAATCCCGGACGCGAAGGGCCGCGAACAGCTCACGCACATGCTCACCTCGGCGGCGGAGGGGCTGGCCACGCAAGCGCTCAGCGTGACCGATGCCGGAGATGGACTGATCAGGCTCGCGCCGACCGACGCCGCATCTGCCGCACGGCTGCACGACCTAGTCGAAGATTCCATCGCCATGATCGAGCAGCGCCTCAAGGACGCCGGCATCACGCTCGCCAGCGTCCAGGTTGAGGGAACAGACCGCATCCGCATCTTGCTGCCGGGCACGATGCAGCCCGAGCGCATCACCGCGATCTTCGCCAAGAAGGTGCGGGTTAGCTTCCGCCTGATCGATCTCTCGATGTCGCCGGAGCAGGCGCAATCCGGCACGCCGCCCGCTGGCACGGAAGTCCTGCTCGGCTTCAAGGACAAGCTCCCCTATCTGGTGAAGGCCAGCGTGCTCGACGGCGACGACATCAGCTATGCGGGACCGGGATTTGCGAGCAGCACGAAAGAGCCGATCGCCTCGTTCCGTTTCAACGGCCGCGGCACGCGGCGTTTCGCCCACATCACCGCAGAGAACATCGGCAAGCCCTTCGCCATCGTGCTCGAAGACAGGGTGCTCTCCACCCCCGTGATCCGCGAGCCCATCACCGGCGGCTCCGGCCAGATCTCCGGCAAGTTCAGCCTGGAAGAGGCCAACAGCATCGCCATGCTGTTGCGCGCGGGCTCACTGCCCGGACGCCTTGGCCTCGTCGAGCAGCAGGTCGTGCAGCCCGCCGCCAGGCCCTGAGGCGGAGATCGGGCGGCCCCGCGTTGTTGCGGCGCCCGGGTCCATCCCCGGCACCAAAGCCCGCGCCGAGGCCTCGAAGCATCAGCGCGCCGCGGCCAGACGCGCAAACCAACGGGCAATTGCCGAAACGCCCGATCGAGCTAAAATTTGCCTCTTGCGGCATGACGGCCAAAGGCTTCATTTCAGCCAGCCGTCATTCGATTTGGGCTACACGTGTCGAGCATACCGACCAGGACTGAAGGCCTTACGCGGGGTTAGTATCATGCCGTCCGGCAGCGCAGACGTTTCGTCGATCCTCGACCGCATTCTCGACGCGGCAACGGACAACCTCAGGATCGCGAAGATCCTGGTCCAGATGGGCCTCGATCCCAACAACGTCACCTACGACGCCATCTTCAATCGGCTGCTGGAGATCTTTGTCCAGAACATCACGCTGGCCAATCTGTTTGCCGCGGTCGGCGCCGGCTTCTTCGTCGCCACCCTCTTGATGCGGACGATGGTGCCGCTGCGCGTCGCGAACATGGTCGGCTGCGCGTTGTTCGCCGTTTTCGGCGCGCTCTCCGCCAACGTCGCGACGTTCCTGCTGTATCTTCTGTTGCTTCCGATCAACGCCCTGCGCCTGCGGCAGATGCTCAAGCTGGTCAAGAAGGCGCGCCATGCCGCCGAAGGCGACATGTCGATCGAATGGCTCAAGCCGTTCATGACCGAGCGCAAATACCGCCGCGGCGACATCCTCTTCAAGCTGCGCGACCCCGCTAACGAAATGTTCCTCACGGTCACGGGCAAGTTTCTGGTCAAGGAGATCAACGTCGAAATTTTGCCCGGAGCTCTGATGGGTGAACTGGGCTTCCTCACGCCGGACAACCGGCGTACCGGAACGGTCGAATGCATCGAAGACGGACACGTGCTGACGATCACCTATGACCGGCTGCTCGAGATTTATTTCCAGGATCCGCAGTTCGGCTATTACTTCCTGGTGCTAACCAGCCAGCGCCTCTTGCAAAACATCGAGCGTCTGCAGAGCCAGCTCGCGGCCGAGCGAGCGGCAACGACGAACAGGATCGCGTGACCGCTGCGGCCGGCGCCGATACGGAATGGCGGGGACACATCTGCTCCGTCGTTGCGCGTGCCACATTTCCTCCTGCGCCGGACGCAGCGCAGCGCTTCAGCGGTGCCCCCCGGGAATTTTGCGGATGTGTCGCCCTCCGCAGGGCATTCAGCCGATCCAGATCCGCCCCAAGCGGCCCCGCCGCAAAACCGCCCTAAAAACAGATTGGTAACCATGGCGCCTTAGGATAATGACGTGACCAATTCTCCGACGATCCTGGTGTTCGATTCCGGCCTTGGCGGACTCACGGTGCTCCGTGAGGTCGTCGCCGCACGCCCGGACGCGCATTACGTCTATGTCGCCGACGACGCCTTCTTCCCCTATGGCCACCATGGCGAGGACGAGATCATCGCCCGCGTGGTGCCATTGATGGGGGAATTGATCGGCACGCATGATCCCGACCTCGTCGTTATCGCCTGCAACACGGCATCCACCCTGGTACTGTCTCACTTGCGCGCCGCTTACTCCCTGCCCTTCGTCGGCACGGTGCCGGCGATCAAGCCGGCCTGCGCGCAGTCGAAGACCCGCCGCGTCTCGGTGCTCGGCACCAAGGGCACGGTGAAGCGGGAATATACGAAAGCTTTGATCCGCGAGTTCGCGCAGGGCTGCGAGGTGACGCTGGTCGGCTCGCCCCAGCTTGCCTCGCTGGCTGAAGCCGAGCTGAGCGGCGCTCCGATCAGCGATGAGGCCATCCTTGCCGAACTCGCTCCCTGCTTCGTGGGCGACGCCGGGGATGCGACATCGCGCACCGACACGGTGGTGCTCGCATGCACGCATTATCCGCTGCTGCTCGGCCGGCTCAAGCGGCTGGCGCCCTGGCCGGTTGACTGGATCGACCCGGCGCCCGCGATCGCCCGCCGCGTCTCGGATCTGCTTGGCCGGCGGATCGTCGGCATCGCGCAGTCCGGCGCCGAGATGATCTTTACTTCGAACCGCGTGCATAGCCTTTCGGCGATGCTGACGCCGTTCTTCGGCGGCCGCGCCCTCGCCTGACTTTGCGCGGCAACGGCGCGCTGCTAGGCTTTGCCGTCGTCACCTTGCCGCAGGCCTTCCCATGTCGGTCCCCTCCACACCACTCAACCGTCTTCGCCAGCTCTGGCGCGAGGGGCGCCCCGCCTTTGGCGCGATCGCGACGATCCCGAGTGTGCAGATGGTGCAGATCATGGCGCGCTCGCTCGACTGGATCATCGTCGATCTCGAACATGGCCCGATTGGATTGACCGAAGCACATGCGATGATCGCCGCGACCACAGGCACGCCGTGCACGCCGCTGGTTCGGATCGCCGCGAACGAGCCATGGCTTGCGAAAGCACCGATGGACATCGGTGCCTTCGGCATCAACTTCCCGATGATCACCAACCGCGACGATGCCGAGAAAGCGGTGCGCAGCGTGCGCTACCCGCCGCGCGGCGATCGACTCTGGGGTCCCTTCCACGCGCCATTCCGCTGGGGCCAGTCGATGCCGGAATATATGGCTACAGCCGACGACGAGATGATCTGCATGATCACCATCGAGCATGTCGACGCCGTCAATCGCATCGACGAGATCATGGCGACGCCGGGCGTCGACGTCGCGGTCATCGGTCCGGGCGATCTCGCCACCTCCATCAACAAGCGCGGTCAGATGGACGATCCGGAGCTGCTCGAGCTGGTCGCCCGTGCGGAAGTCGGCATCCTCAGAAGCGGCGTGCCGATCGGCGGCGTGGCCCGCACCGCCGACCAGGCCAACGCTCTGATTGACCGTGGCTACCGCGCGATCGCGCTCGGCTTCGACTGGTCGCTGTTCCAGCGCGGCATCATGGCGGCGTTCGAAGGGGTCAGGCGCTGAATCGCCGATACGGCCTTGCTGGGAACCGCGGCGCTGCTAGGGTCGTCGGCTCCAGGGAGGAAAAACCATGCTCAGAAAGACTTTGCTTGCGCTCGCTTTCACTGGCATCGCCGTCGCGGCCTCTGCCCAGCAATCCGGCATCAAGCGCACCCCGCTCCAGAAGATCGACTTTCCGGAGGGCTACACGACCGTGACCGCCATCGCCGAGGTGCCGGCCGGCGGCGCCGCCGGCCGGCATACCCATCCGGGGATCGAGACGGGTTATGTCCTGGAGGGCGAGCTCGACCTCCTCATCGACGCCCAGCCGGACAAGCGCCTGAAAGCCGGCGATTCCTACCAGATCCCGGCGGGTTCCGTGCACGACGCCAAGACCCATGGTGACAAATCATTGAAAGTGCTTGGAATTTACGTCGTCGACAAAACCAAGCCGCTGGCGTCGCCGGCACCCTGATGCGGCGAACCGACCGGGTCCAAACCCGTTGGTTCGTGCTAGAGCACGCGGCGAGCGGACGACCCACTCGCTGCACATACTTTCATCTTTGATCCCCAGGACCCGGAGACCAATGCGCGGGACGCCCAAGACCATCTCCCTGCGGCGCCGTCTGATCTGCGACCTCATGCACGCTTCGATGGGCGTGCCCTTCGTTTCGCTATCCCGTTCGCTCAACGTCCGCCCTCTGCTGGAAGCTCGCGCGGGCGCAACGGCGCGCGCCGGCTGGGCAGCGATGTTCGTGAAGGCTTTCGCCCTGGTTGCAAGTGAGGAGCCGATCCTCCGCACGCTCTACGCCAAATGGCCCCGGCCAGCCCTCTATGAACTGCCCAGGAGCGTGGCACTGGTGGCGGTCGCCCGCGTCGAGGATGGCGAGGAATGCGTGATGCCACAGCGAATTGCGGCCCCCGAGGCCATGACGCTGGCGGCGGTCGACGCCGAGATCCGGCGCGCCAAGACGGCACCGGTTGAGGAGGTTCCCATGTACCGCAAGATCATGCGGGCGACCCGCCTCCCGTTGCCGCTGCGACGCCTGTCTTGGGCGGTGGGGCTGAATTTCGGCCGGCAGCGCGGCAATTGGTTCGGCAGCTTCGCGGTGAGCTCGGTGGCCGCTTATGGCGGCGGCGAGCTCCACCCCATCACGCCGGGACCCTTCATCGTCAGCTATGGGGTGGTTGAGGCGGACCAGACCATCCATGTCGTGATCCGCTGGGACCATCGGGTGACGGATGCCGCCCCGATCGCCCGGGTCCTGACCCGGCTGGAACAGGTCCTGAACACTGAAATCGCTGGCGAATTGCGTGCGGCCGGGCCAAAGCCGATCCGGGCGGTGGGTACCTGATTCCGGGTCCATTCGCATTGACAGCGAACCCCAAACTCCCCTAAAAGCCGCCTGCTCGCGGGCCGATTTCGGCCCGCGAAGCGTTTCGCGACCCGTGGTTCTGTCCCTTAAGCTTTGGGGATCGGACCTGTCGGTGCCGGGATTTCCCCGTCACACAGGAGGGCGCGTTTCCTCAAACCATGTACCTGAAGAGGACGCGATGACTAAGCGCAGTGAGGCGAAGTACAAGATCGATCGTCGTATGGGCCAGAACATCTGGGGCCGCCCGAAGAGCCCCGTGAACCGCCGCGAATACGGCCCCGGCCAGCACGGCCAGCGTCGCAAGGGCAAGCTCTCCGACTTCGGCGTGCAGCTGCGCGCCAAGCAGAAGCTGAAGGGCTACTACGCCAACATCAGCGAGCGCCAGTTCCACGGCATCTACGTGGAAGCCAGCCGCCTCAAGGGTGACACCGGCGAGAACCTGATCGGCCTTTTGGAGCGCCGTCTCGACGCGGTCGTGTACCGCGCCAAGTTCGTTTCCACCATCTTCGCCGCGCGCCAATTCATCAACCACGGCCACATCAAGGTGAACGGCCGCAAGGTCAACATCTCGAGCTACCAGCTCAAGGTCGGCGACGTCGTCGAGGTCAAGGAAGCCTCCAAGCAGCTCACCCACGTGCTCGAAGCCAGCCAGCTCCCCGAGCGTGACGTGCCCGACTATCTCGATGTCGACCATGGCAAGATGACCGCGAAATACACGCGCATCCCCAACCTCTCCGACGTGCCGTTCCCGGTGCAGATGGAGCCGCATCTGGTCGTCGAATTCTATTCGCGCTAATCGTTTCGGCAGATCGAAGTTTAAAGGCCCCGGTTTCCGGGGCCTTTTTCGTTCAGGCAGCCACTCCGATGTCTCAGCCCATCCGCATCCTTATGCAGGGCGGCAGACCACGCGTGCATACGTCCGTCGCTTGCCGGTCAACGCTTATCCTTATCTGATCGATTATCGTGTGACCGAGACAGAAATCGCTATTATGCGGTTTCGTCACGCCGCTCGGCGTCCACCTAGAACTCGCTGACCGCGAGTGAATGCCAATCCCTCAGGGAGCAAGTTGATGCTCTACACCCCTCCCCCCATCGACCCCAAGGCACCGCCGGTGCGCATCAATCTGCTCTCGGACACGCAGACCAAGCCGACGGCTGCGATGCGCGAGGCGATGGCGCGGGCGGAGGTCGGCGACGAGCAGGTCGGCGACGATCCGACGGTGAACGCGCTGTGCGAGCGCGTGGCGGATCTGCTCGGCAAGGAAGCGGCGGTCTACATGCCCTCGGGCACGATGTGCAACGTCACCGCGACGCTTGTGCATTGCCGTCCCGGCGACGAGATCCTTGCGCACGAGACCGCGCACATCATCGCCCGCGAAGGCGGCGCGCATGCCGCGATCGGCGGCTTCCAGGTGACGCAGCTCAAGGGCGCCAACGGCCAGTTCACGCCGGAGACTCTCCGTAAGGCGCTGCATCCACGCACGCGCTATCAGCCGCCGCAGACCGTCGTCAGCGTCGAGCAGACCGCCAATATCGGCGGCGGCACGATCTGGAAGAAGGCGGCGCTCGACGAGATCGTCGCGATCGCCAAGCAGCACGGCCTCATCACGCACATGGATGGCGCGCGCCTGCTCAACGCCACCGTGGCGAGCGGAATCTCGCCGCGTGACATGACCGCGGGATGGGATTCGGCCTGGATCGACTTCTCCAAGGGCCTCGGCGCGCCGATTGGCGGCGTGCTTGCAGGCTCACGCGTCTTCATCGACGCGGTGTGGCAATGGAAGCAGCGCCTCGGCGGCTCGATGCGGCAGGCCGGCATCTGTGCGGCCGCCTGCATCTACGCGCTCGACCATCACGTTGAGCGCCTTGCCGACGATCACGCCAATGCGCGCGCGCTCGCCCGCGGGCTGTCGCAGATCGCAGGCATCGAGGTGCAGGAGCCCGAAACCAATCTGGTGTTCTTCAAGCCCGACGGCGCCGGCATTCCCGGCGACAAGATGGTCGCAGCGTTGCGCCAGCGCGGCGTGACGCTTGCGATGATGGACGGCCGCATCCGCGCCTGCACCCATCTCGACGTCAATGCGAGCCAGATCGAGGAGACGATCGGATACGTGCGCGAGATCGTGCGCGGGGCGTAAAGTCGCGTAGATGGAGTAACGGGCCGACCAACCAACCGCTCGCGATCACCGCCCCATCGCTTGATAAATCAGCGTCTTCAGCGCCAGTTGGATCCGGCCACGCTGCGAGGGGGTCTGCACCATGAAGATCCCGAACAGGTCGTCTTCGGGATCGATGAAGAAGAATGTGCCGCCGACGCCGTCCCAGCGATATTCGCCAAGCGGCCAGGAAGTCCCCGGCGGCACCGCGGTACGTACGGCGAAGCCGAGGCCGAATCCGCTGGTGGCGCCCGGGTAATAGTTCTGGTCGCGCGCGATCTTCGTCTCAGGTCCGATGTGATCGGATGCCATCAGCGCGATCGTCTCGGGCTTGAGATAACGCCGTCCCTCATAGATGCCGCCACTGAGCAGCATCTGCGCGAAACGGGCGTAGTCGCCGACCGTGCCGACCATGCCGCCGCCGCCCGATTCCCATTTCGACGGCCGCCTGATGTCGCGAACCGGCGTGGTCGGGTTGATGTTGCGATCCTCGGGCATCGGCTCGGCAATGCGCGGGAATTTGGCGGGATCGGCGACGAAGAACGCGGTCTCGGTCATGCCGAGCGGATCGAGCAGCCGCTCTTTCTCGAACTGAAGCAGGGTCTTTCCCGCGACCACCTCGATGACGCGGCCGAGCACGTCGGTGGAAAAGCCGTAATCCCACGCGGTGCCCGGCTGCTCGACCAGCGGCAGCGTGGTGATCTTCGCGACGAAGTCGGCATTGCTGAGATTGCTTTGGAACAGATTGGCCTCGGCATAGAGCTCCCGCACCATGCCGCCACCATAATAGCCATAGGGCAGACCCGACGTGTGGCGAAGCAGGTCCTTGATCGTGACGGGACGATTCTGCGCTTCCAACGCCAGCGCGACCTTGCCGTCCTCGGCCTTCTTCTCGACGCCGACCTTCATCTTGGCGAAGGCCGGAATGTATTTCGAGACGGGATCGTCGAGCGAAAGCTTGCCCTCTTCGACCAGCATCATCGCCATGACAGAGGTGATCGGCTTCGACATCGAATAGAGCCGGAAGATCGTGTCCGCGCTCATCGAGATCTCGGTCGCGACGTCGCGGACGCCGAAATTTTCGTAATAGACCGGCTTGCCGTGCTGCTGGAGGAGCAGGATGGCGCCGGGGATCTTGCCGGTGGCGATCTCGTTTCGGATGTAGTCGGAAACCTTCGCCAACCCCTCGGGCGAGAAGCTGCGCGCGGCCCGTCCCTCAGAGCCGGCCTTCGCACCGAAGGCACCGACCAGAACAACGAGCCCCGCGATCAGCGCGCGGCGCCCGCGCACTTCACTTCTCCATGGCTTCATAGACCAACTGCTTCAATGTCCGTTGCACGCGCTGGCGCTCGGTCGGGGTCTGTTCCAGGAGGACGAAGAACATGTCCTGCTTGGGGTCGATCACGAAATAGCAGCCGGAGGCGCCGTCCCACTTCAATTCGCCGAGATTGCCCGGGGGCGGCGGCTTGGCATTGCCGGGATCAGTGCGGACGGCAAGGCCGAGGCCGAAGCCAAAACCGTCACCGGGAAAGTAGAAGTAGTCGCGCTCGACGCCGGAGCCTGGTCCGACCTGATCGGTCACCATCAGCTTGAAGGTCTCGGGTTTGAGAATGGTCTTGCCGTGGAGGCTGCCGCCGTTGAGTAGCATCTGCGCAAAGCGCTCATAGTCGGCCATGGTCGTGACCATGCCGCCGCTGGCGAATTGGATCTTCTTGACGACTGTTGGATCGTTGATCCGGCCGACCCGGAAATCGCCGTCGTTCGGCACCGGCTTCGCCAGCAGCTTCTGCTTCTCCGGGTCGGTGACGAAGAACCCGGTATCGACCATGCCGAGCGGATCGAGCAGCTTTTCCCGCATGATATCGATCAGCGGCTTGCCGGCCGCGATCTCCATCACGCGCGCCAGCACGTCGGTGGAATGGCCATATTGCCAGAGTGCACCCGGCTGGTTGTGCAGCGGCAGTTTTGCGATCCGCTCGGCGAACTCGGCAAGGTCGAAATCGCCGGCATAGATATTCGCCTCCCGATAGGCTTTTCGCACCAGGCTGTCGCCGTAGAAGCCATAGGTGATGCCCGAGGTGTGGCGCATCAGGTCGAGCACGGTCATCGGCCGGTTGGGCGACACCAGTTCGAGCGACCTGCTGCCGTCTTCGGCCTTCTTCTCGACGCCGACCTTCACATTGGCGAAGGACGGGATGTATTTCGCGACGGGATCGTCGAGCTTGATCTTGCCCTCCTCGACCAATTGCATCGCGACCACCGAGGTAATCGCTTTGGTCATCGAGAACAGGCGGAAGATCGTCTTATCGGTGATCGGGGCCTTGCTGACCACGTCCTGAACGCCGAACGCTTCGTGAAAGACCGGCTTACCGTGCTGCTTGATCAGCACGGTCGCGCCGGCGATCTTGCCGGTAGCGACTTCGTTCTTGAAGAACTCGCTGATCCTCGCGAGCTTGTCCTGGTTGAAATGCGCGCCGGCTGGAATCTCGTAAATGCCCTCCGCCCGCGCCAGCGACACGGGGCCAAGCGACATCAGCGCGCCGCAGACCAGCGCACGCAATCCTGATCGTGAAATCATATCCCCTCCCCGGAACATGGCCCGCGGAGTGTACCGACCGCGTTGTCAGGCACAAGGGCTGCCGTATCGCGCCAGAACGGCCGTGTGAAGAGCGGCGCTTCTCTCCGAGAAACAACAGAATATGACGCGGGTGACCGAGGGCGTGGCCGGCAGCGTGTCGATGGTCGTATGAACTGCAATCGTCGCGGCCTGGTCAGCCGGGAAACGATACACGCCGGTGGAGATCGCGGAGAAGGCCAGCGAAGTCAGCCCGTTGGCCTGACAGAGCTCAAGCGCGCGCCGATAGCACGAGCGCAGCGCCTCCGCCTCGCCGCGGCCCCCGCCGTGCCAGACGGGGCCGACCGCATGGATCACATGGCGCGCAGGCAGAAGATAGCCCTTGGTGATCTTGGCATCGCCGGTCGGGCATCCTCCGAGCGTCCGGCATTCGGCGAGAAGCTCGGGACCGGCAGCGTCGTGGATCGCCCCGTCGACACCGCCTCCACCAAGGAGAGACGAATTTGCGGCGTTGACGATGGCGTCAACGCCGAGCGTGGTGATGTCGGCAACGATGACCTCGAGCTCGGCGCCGCCGATCCGGCGCGTCAGCCGGGCCATGCATCAAGCCGCGACGACGACGCCCTTCTCGGAGAGGAGCTGCTGCAATTCGCCGGCCTGGAACATCTCGCGGACGATATCGCATCCGCCGACGAACTCGCCCTTCACATAGAGCTGCGGGATGGTCGGCCAGTTCGAGTATTCCTTGATGCCGTTGCGCAGCTCGGCGGATTCGAGGACGTTGAGGCCTTTATAGCCGACGCCGATGTGGTCGAGGATCTGGACGACCTGGCCGGAGAACCCGCACTGCGGAAATTGCGGCGTGCCCTTCATGAACAGAACCACGTCGTTCGACTTCACTTCGTTGGCGATGAATTCCTCGATGCTCATATCCGTGTCCTTCTGGGGCGGAGCCCTTCTTTCACGTCGGGCCGGCTCAGCCGATCTAACCCGATATCTGTCATATATGTAGCCCAAACCGTTGTGCATCCAAAGTAAAATGGCGGCGAACGGTCGGCGGCGGCCGGTCTGAACCGCGCCGGTCCATAGGCTGATGACAACAATATCATCGCCGGGGAGGACTTTCATACCGTAACGGAGCCCCTATCTAGGACGAACCCTGGTCATGGAACCGGGAAACGCGAACAACGTTCTCTTGTCCTGTCTGGAGAAAACCGTGACGAAACCAGCCTCCGCTACGGCCGCCCCCCAGCTTTCGTCGCTGTCCTCCGATCCGGGCAAGTTCGCCCAGCGGCTTCAAGACGCGTTTCTGACCGTCCGCGACGAGACCGAGCGCCGCGCCGCCCCCCTGTCGCCGGAGGACCAACAGATCCAGTCCATGCCCGATGCGAGCCCGACGAAATGGCACCGCGCGCATACCACCTGGTTTTGGGAGCAATTCCTGCTCGGCGAGCACTGTCCTGATTACCGGCCCTTCCACCCCGATTTCGCGTTCCTGTTCAATTCCTATTACGTCAGCGCCGGCCCGCGTCATGCCCGGCATCGCCGCGGCGATATCACCCGTCCCAGCGCCGACCAGGTCGGCGCCTATCGCAACTATGTCGATGCGGCCGTCGTCAAATTCTTCCGCGAGGCCGGCTGGGACAAGCTGCGCGAGATCGCACCGCTGGTCGAGGTCGGGCTCAATCACGAGCAGCAGCATCAGGAATTGATGTTCACCGACATCCTGCACGCCTTCGCGCAAAACCCGGTCTCGCCGGCCTACGATGCGAACTGGCGTTTCCCGGCCGCGACCCGGGGCGGCGAGGACTGGCTGACGCTGAACGAGGGCATCCACACCGTCGGCCACGTCGACGACAGCTTCCATTTCGACAATGAGAAGCCGCCGCATCGCGCCCTCGTCGGCCCGGTCAAGATCGCCCGCCATCTCGTCACCAACGGCGAATGGCTCGCCTTCATGCGCGCCGGCGGCTACCGGACCGCAACGCTGTGGCTGATGGACGGTTTTGCCACCGTGAGCAACGAGGGCTGGGACGCTCCGGGCCATTGGCGCGAGGTCGATGGCGCCTGGCACGTGATGACGCTGGCCGGCCTCAAGCCGATCGATCCGAACGCGCCGGTCTGCCACGTCAGCTATTACGAGGCGGATGCGTTCGCGCGCTGGGCCGGAAAGCACCTGCCGACCGAGATAGAATGGGAGGTCGCGGCCCGCACGGGCCAGCTCAACGATGCTTTCGGCATTGTCTGGCAATGGACCCGCTCTTCATACGCGCCCTACCCCGGCTACCGCGCCGTCGAAGGCGCGCTCGGCGAATACAACGGAAAATTCATGGTCAACCAGTTGGTGCTGCGCGGCTCCTCGCTTGCAACTCCCGAAGGCCACAGCCGTATCACCTATCGCAACTTCTTCTATCCGCACCACCGCTGGCAGTTCACGGGGCTGCGGCTTGCCGGCTACGAGTAAAAAAACTTCCGACGACAAATGCGCGCCGGACAGCGCGTTCAGGAGAGTATCATGAATGTGCACGCCAGCGCTTTGGCCGAAGCCCATCTCCCCGACGAGCAGACGACTGCCTTCGCCCGCGAGGCGATCGAGAATCTCTCGCAGCAGCCGAAAAAACTGTCGCCGAAATATTTCTACGATGCGACCGGATCGGAATTGTTCGAGGCGATCACGCGCCTGCCGGAATATTATCCGACGCGCACCGAGCTATCGATCCTGAAAGAGCGCGGCAGCGAGATCGCGAAGATCATCCCAGAGCATGCGGCCCTGGTCGAGTTCGGCGCCGGCGCGACCACGAAGGTCCGGCTGCTGTTGAACCACTGCAAGTTTGCAGCCTATGTGCCGGTCGACATCTCCGGCGATTTCCTGAAGGCGCAGGCGAACGGCTTGAAGCGGGATTTTCCCGCGCTCGGCATCCACCCGGTGGCGGCCGACTTCACCACGCCGTTCGAGCTGCCCAGGGCGGTCGCGTCCATGTCCAAGGTCGGCTTCTTCCCTGGCTCGACCATCGGCAATTTCGAGCCGCAGGAAGCCGAGGGCTTCCTGAAGAGCGCACGCAAGATCCTCGGCCGCGGCGCGCAGATGATCATCGGCGCCGATCTCGAGAAGGACGAGCGGGTGCTCTTTGATGCCTATAACGATGCCGCCGGCGTCACCGCGCGCTTCAACCTCAATGTGCTGGTCCGCATCAATCGCGAGCTCGGCGGCAATTTCGATCTCTCCGCGTTCACCCATCGCGCGATCTACAATCGCGAGCGTCATCGGATCGAGATGCACCTGATCAGCAAGAAGAGCCAGACCGTGCGCCTGCTCGGCACCAGCTTCTCGTTCCGCGCCGGTGAGAGCATCCACACCGAGAACAGCTACAAATACAGCCTCGAGCGCTTTGCTGCGTTGGCGCAAGACGCAGGCTGGCGCGTGCGCGACAGCTGGACCGATGCGGCCAAGATGTTCTCGGTGCACGCGCTGGAGGTCGCCGACTAGGCCTTCCGCGCTTAGGCCTCGGTTGCCGACCCGAGCGACACCGATTCCCACACCGCAACGACAATCATGATCACGGACGTCGCGACCGACAGCCAGAGCGGCGAGAGGTCGGCGGCGAACCACCACAGCACCAGCAGCAGGATGATGCCGATGCCGTGGGAGAGCTGAAGGAAGCCGCGAATGGCGTGCTTGAACAGGATGGTGCCGACCAGGAATACCAGCGGCCCGCCGATCGTGCTCAGGATGATCCGCAGGTCGGAATGACCAGTGGGATGCTTCAGCACCAGCTCGTCCGAGACCGCGGTCAGGATGATGCCGGCGACGATCGGCATGTGCAGATAGGTGTAGGCGAGCCGCGCCAGCCGCCCGGATTCGGTGGACTTGGAGATGCGCTCGGAGCCGGCCTCCGCGCCCTTGTGGAAATAGACCCACCACATCGCGATGGCGCCGACCAGGGCCGAGACGAAGGCGAGGATGTTGCCCGCGGTCCAGGTCAGCTCAGCAAAAGTGGCGCCGTTGACGACGACGGCTTCGCCAAGCGCGATGATGACGAACAAAGAGCAGCGCTCGGCCATGTGCGCGCCTTCGACGGCCCAGGCCTCGACCGACGAGAAGCCCAGCTTCGGGACCCAGAAGCGTGCGGCCGGCGAGATGTACTCCCAGGTCACTGCTGCGATCCACAGCCATAGCCGGGTGTCTCCCTCGGACAAGCCGCCTGCGATCCACAACACAGCGGAGAGCGAGAGCCAGGTCAGGATGCGAATAGCGTTGTGCCGCACCGCGGTGCGATGATGCGGGGTCGCGAACAGCCAGAACGCCGTGCGTCCGACCTGCATGGCCGCATAGGCAATCGCAAACCACAGGCCCCGGCCCTCGAAGGCGGTTGGGATGGTCGTCGACAGCACGAGGCCGCCCAGCATCATCGCAAACAGCAGGATGCGGACCGGCGTCAGCTCGGGATTTAGCCAGTTGGTGACCCAGGCGGTGTAGACCCACACCCACCACACCGCCAGAAACAGCACCGCGACATGGACCGCGCCGAGCGGCGTGAAATGGTGCAGCAGCGTGTGGGAGATTTGCGTGACGGCAAAGACGAAGACGAGGTCGAAGAACAGCTCGGCATTGGTGACGCGGCCGTGCTGGTTCGGACCGATGACGCGAAACATTGCGCCGCGCGGGTTGTCCGCAGCCATCATCGTCCCCCGTCGCGCCGAGATCAGGTGCCGTTCAGATCAGGTGCCCGGCGCCCCGGGTCCGCCAGGTACCCCGGTTTGCAGCGCCAGGGCGTGCAGGACGCCGCCCATCTGCCCGCGCAGGGACTGATACACGATCTGGTGCTGCTGGACGCGGGACTTGCCGCGGAAGGATTCAGAGATCACGGTCGCGGCATAGTGATCGCCGTCGCCGGCGAGGTCTCGGATGGTCACCTCGGCATCGGGGATCGCTGCCTTGATCATCGCCTCGATATCGTGGGCGTCCATGGGCATTTCGGGTCTTGCTCCTTCTGGTCTCGAATCGCTTGCCGGGGTCCCCTCACCGGCACGGCCAAACTTAGCGTGGACGGCCTTCACCGTCACGCCGTCCGGCACTATATCCCTGATCGCAACAGGAAGGCACGACAAAGTGCCGCGCGCGGCAGGTTGATCGAAAAGGCGTGACATCATGAAGCTTCCAGGGCCCGACCACCCCATCACCATCACCCAAAATCCCCGGCGCGTCCGCGTCACGGCCGGCGACATCGTGATTGCCGAGACCAGCAAGGCGCTGACTCTAAAGGAGGCCAAATATCCGGCGGTGCAGTATGTACCGCGGGAGGACGCCAATATGGCGCTGCTCGAGCGCACCGACCGCGTCACCCACTGCCCGTACAAGGGCGACGCGAGCTATTACAGCATCAAGGCCGATGGCAAGACGCTGGACAATGCGATCTGGACCTACGAGACGCCCTTCCCCGCGATGACGGAGATTTCCGGCCATCTCGCCTTCTATCCGGACAAGGTGAAGATCGAGGAAGTGGGCTAGCCCTGGCTAGACGCCGCCGTCACGGCCGGGCTCGTCCGGCCATGACGAGTGTAAGCATGGATGCCGCGGGGCTACGCCCTGAAGATCGTGAGCCCCAATATTAGCAGCACCAGGAAGATCACGACGAAGACGTAGAACAGGAAGCGGGCGATATCGGCGGAGGCGGCCGAAATGCCGGTGAAGCCGAGCACACCGGCCACGATCGAGACAAGTAAGAAGATCAGCGCCCACTTCAGGATCGTCATCGCCGCCTCCGAATTGGTGCCGCCCCCTCGCGGCCCTCACACCTTTTTCGCGAACGCTAACTTCGCTGCGCGGAACTGGTTCCTATGACTGGGGGCGGCCCAAAGGGCCCTTGATGAATCTGGTTCCCGGCGGCACAGTCCGCACCGGGAGCGGGAGCGCGGGGCAACGATGATCACGATGTCACATTCAGCGACGATCGGCGCGGAGGCGCATGCTGCGCCCAAGAGCAAGGCGCGCAATTTGTCGCTCGATCGCGCCCGCACCTTCCTGACGCTGGTCGTGCTGCTGCATCACGCGGTGATCCCCTACACGCATTTCGGTCACACCGATCCGGCCTCCTGGGCCGGCTTCGACGTGATCGTGCTCGCCACTGACAGCTTCTTCATGGCGATGTTCTTCTTCCTGTCGGGACTGTTCACCTGGCCGGGCATCGCGCGCAAGGCGCCGTCAGTCTTTCTCCGCGACCGCCTGTTGCGCCTCGGGCTGCCGTTCGTGATCGCGGCCTTCACCGTCATTCCGCTCGCTTATTACGCGATCGCGCTGCGGCAGGAGCCGGAGCTGACCTTCGCTTCGTTCTGGTGGAAGACGGTGACGGCGGGCCCGTGGCCGAGCGGCCCGATCTGGTTCGTCTGGGTGCTGCTGGCGTTCGACCTGACGGCGAGCCTGCTCTACCGGGTCTCGGCGCATCTGGTCGATCCGGTCAACCGCATCTCGGTGCGCGGTTTCGAGCAGCCGGCCCTATTCTGGCTGCTGCTCGCGGCCATCAGTGTCATCGTCTACGTGCCGGCGCTGGTCTATTTCGGGGCCAACAAGTGGTTCGAGTTCGGGCCGTTCTCGGTGCAGGCGAGCCGCATCCTGCTCTATTTCGCGTATTTCTTCATAGGCGTCAGCGTCGGTGCGGCGAACTTCGACCGCGGTGTGCTCAGCGCCGAGGGCCAGTTGCCGAAAACCCGCTGGCTGTGGGTGGTCGTCACGCTGATCCCCTACTGCCTGATGTGGGGCATGATCTATATCAAGCGTGAGATCCTCGGGAATCCGGATCGGCTGCCGCACTGGTATCATGTGTTCTACGGCACCTTCGTCGTGCTGTTCTCGGCCTCGATCCTGCTCGCGATTCTCGCCTTCTTCCTGCATTCGAAGGCGCCGGGGTCGACCCTGCTCGACCGCATGCAGGCGGATGCCTACGGCATGTTCCTGGTGCATTATCCGATCGCGCTGTGGATCCAGTACGCCCTGTTCGACTATGCGTGGCCTGCGATCGCGAAGGCGGCGATCGGCTTCGTGCTCACGGTGATCCTGAGCTGGGGCCTGACTGCGGCGTTGCGGAAGATTCCGGGCGCGTCGCACGTGTTGTGAGGCGTAATCCGGGTCTGAGTATGCGGAAGCCGCTCAGGCCACCTTCCCGCCCATATACTCCGGCAGCCAGCGCTCGAACGACTGACGCAACACGTCGATCGCCACCGCCGCTTCACCTGAGATCGCAACCGCATCGCCACCAGTGGTGCCGATGCGCACGCAGGGCACCTCGCAGCCGCGCATCTTGGCGAGCACGCGGCCGGCCTCCGTTTCCGGCACGGTGACGAGATAGCGCGCCTGGTCCTCGCCGAACCAATAGGCCTGCGGAACGAGCGCGGTCGGTGCTGCGAGCAGTCTTGCGCCGATGCCGCTCGCCATCGCCATTTCGGCGAGCGCGACCAGCAGACCGCCATCGGAGAGGTCGTGCACGGCCGTCGCGGTGCCCGCATGGATCATGCCGCGCACGCAATCGCCGTTGCGCTTTTCGGCGCTAAGATCGACCGGCGGCGGGGCGCCCTCCTCGCGACCGCAGATGTCGCGCAGGTACACCGACTGGCCGAGCCAGCCATGGGTCTCGCCGATCAGCAGGATCGCTTCGCCCTCGGCTTTGAAGGCCAGGGAGGCAGACTTGGTGAAATCGTCGAGCAGACCGACGCCGCCGATCGAGGGTGTCGGCAGGATCGCCCGGCCGTTGGTCTCGTTGTAGAGCGAGACATTGCCGGAGACGACCGGGAAGTCGAGCGTACGGCAGGCTTCCGAGATGCCCTGCAGGCAGCCGACGAACTGGCCCATGATCTCGGGCCGTTCAGGATTGCCGAAATTGAGGTTGTCGGTGATCGCCAGCGGCTTGCCGCCGACCGCGGTGATGTTACGCCAGGCTTCCGCCACCGCCTGCTTGCCACCCTCGAACGGATCGGCCTCGCAATAGCGCGGCGTGACATCGACAGTGAGCGCCAGGCCCTTCGGCCCGTCCTGCACGCGCACCACGGCGGCATCGCCGCCGGGACGCTGCATGGTGTTGCCGAGAATGACGTGGTCGTACTGCTCCCAGATCCAGCGCTTGCTGCACATGTCCGGCGTGCCGATCAGCTTCTCCAAGGCCGCACCGAGGCCCATCGGCGCCGGCACGTCGCGGGCGTGCACGATCGGCAGCGCGGCGGAGGGGACATGCGGGCGGTCATAGACCGGCGCCTCGTCGCCGAGCTCCTTGATCGGCAGATCAGCCATGACGTCGCCGCCATGCTTGACCACGAAACGCTTGCTCGGCGTGGTGTAGCCGACGACAGCGAAGTCGAGCCCCCACTTCCTGAAGATCGCCTCGGCCTCTTTCTCCTTCTCGGGCTTGAGCACCATGAGCATGCGCTCCTGGCTCTCCGAGAGCATCATCTCGTAGGCGCTCATGCCGGTCTCGCGCGTCGGCACCGCATCGAGATCGAGATCGACGCCGAGGTCGCCCTTGGCGCCCATCTCGACCGCCGAGCAGGTCAGGCCCGCCGCGCCCATGTCCTGGATCGCGATGACGCAGCCCTTCTCCATGATCTCGAGGCAGGCCTCGAGCAGCAGCTTCTCGGCGAAGGGATCGCCGACCTGCACGGTCGGGCGCTTCTCCTCGGATTTGTCGTCGAACTCGGCCGACGCCATCGAGGCGCCATGAATGCCGTCGCGCCCGGTCTTGGAGCCCAAATAGACGATCGGCATGTTCACGCCGGAGGCAGCCGCATAGAAGATCTTGTCGGCATCGGCGAGGCCCACGGCCATCGCGTTGACGAGGATGTTGCCGTCATAGCGGGTGTGGAAGCGCACCTGCCCGCCGACCGTCGGCACGCCGAAGGAATTGCCATAGCCGCCGACGCCAGCCACCACGCCCGAGACGAGATGCCGCGTCTTGGGATGTTCCGGCGCGCCGAAGCTCAGCGCATTGAGGCAAGCGACCGGACGCGCGCCCATGGTGAAGACGTCGCGCAAAATGCCGCCGACGCCGGTGGTCGCGCCCTGGTACGGCTCGATGTAGCTCGGGTGGTTGTGGCTCTCCATCTTGAAGACCACAGCCTGCCCATCCCCGATATCGATCACGCCGGCATTCTCGCCGGGCCCCTGGATCACCCAGGGCGCCTTGGTCGGCAGACCACGCAAATGGATGCGTGAGGACTTGTACGAGCAATGCTCGTTCCACATCGCCGAGAAGATGCCGAGTTCCGTGAAGGTCGGCTCCCGCCCGATCAGCTTGAGGATGCGCTCATACTCGTCGGGCTTGAGCCCGTGGGCGGCAACCAGTTCTGGGGTGATCTTGGGTTCATTCTTCATGGATTGGGGCTTTCGGCAGCGTTTGGCCGTTCTTAGGAACATCGGGGGCTCACGAAAAGCCCTTTGTGGCGCATTTTCCCGCTGTCCCACGTTTTGCGGCAGGCGACCTGCGGGAACAGGAATTGCACGGCGCGGACGGATCGGATTTAAGGGCTAAAGACCCGCAATTGAAGGCCCACGTCCTTGCACGAATTGACCAAAGCCCCTCCGCCCCGCCGCCCCGACCTCCACGTCGCCACAGACGGCGAATTCAAGGGCTGGCGGACCTGGATTCGCGACAGTTTTGAATCCCATGTCGGCCCCTTCTGGCACCGGATCGAGGCGGACGGCAGCGTCCGCTGCGCCTTCCGGGTGGAGAGGAAGCACCTCAACGGCTCCGGCAACGTCCATGGCGGCTGCTTCATGGCATTCGCCGATTATTGCCTGTTTGCAATCGCCACCCATGAGCTGGATGGGCCTGCCGTGACCACCAATTTCGCCTGCGACTTCCTCGATGCAGCACGCGAGGGCGAGTTGATCGAATGCGTGGGCGAAGTGTCTCGCGCCGGCGGCTCGCTGATCTTCCTGCGTGGCAAGCTGGCCTCCGACGGACGGCCGCTGTTCACTTTTTCCGGGACGATCAAGCGGGTGAAGCGGAAGCCGCAGCCCCAGCCAAACGCATAGCTCGACGCCTTCCCTTTTCACGCTCCCTCGCCCAGAGTTGGTCAAGCGCTTGTGCGCCGGGGAGCAAGAACAAGGTGCCGCAGAGCACATCGGAGGCGGGTCGCACGACGGCGTCCGCATCAACGCCGTTGCCGTCAATCGCCACCACCGGGGCACGCAGCTGGCGCGACTTCGCGCTGCTGCTGGCGCTGGCCTGCTGCTGGAGCTCGACCTATCCGCTGGCCAAGCTGGCGCTGGACACGATCCCACCCATCACCTTCATCGCGGCGCGCTCGCTGATCGCGGCCGCCTTCCTGTTCGCGATCCTGTGGATGCGCGGCGTCACGATCCCGACCGACGCGAAAGCCTGGAAGCTGTTCGCGACCCAGCAATTGATCAACTCGACCTTTCCGTTCCTGATCATCACCTGGTCGCAGCAATATGTGCCGGCGTCGAACACGGTGGTGCTGGCTTCGACGACGCCGATCTTCGCCTTCCTGATCACATCGCTGATCACGCGGCACGAGCCGGCGACGCTGCTCAAGCTCGCGGGCGCGATCCTCGGGCTTGCCGGCACGATTCTCATCGTCGGCCTCGATGCGCTGCGCGGGCTCAGTCGCGAGATCATCGCGGAGGTCGCGATCCTCTTCGCCACCATCTCGTTTGCCTGCGCCACGATCTTCGGCCTGCGCCTGTCCGATTACGACCCGATGGTGGTGGCGGCCGGTTCGCTGCTGTTCGGCGGCATCATCCTGCTGCCGCCCTCGCTTCTCATCGACCAGCCCTGGACGCTGCACCCGACGCCGACCGCGATCACCGCCACCATCGTCATGGGCATCGTGTCGAGCGCATTGGGCTTGATGCTGTTCTATGTCTGCCTCGGGCGGCTCGGCACGCTCACGACGAACGCCCAAGGCTATTTGCGCATCCCGATCGGCGTCGGCCTCTCCGTGCTGCTGCTCGGCGAGAGCGTGCCGTCGAACCTCGCGCTGGGTCTGCTGCTGGTCATGGCCGGTGTTGCGGCAATGACGGTGCCGACCGAACGGCTGAAGCTGCGCTAGAGCGGGATGAGATGGGGCGTAGCGGCCGCCACGAGGAAGATGCGCCCCCTTCTTCCGCTCCATTTTTGTGACGAGCCCGACCCCTCCTGATTGAGCTGACTTTCGGTCAGGCGCTAGTGATGCGCAACCATAGCTGCGCCGCCTGAAACAAATGAATGATTGTCGATCGAAGGCTGGCCGCTACTTGGCCTCGTCCGCGAGCATTTTCCGGTATTTTTCCACGTCGCGCGTCACGAGCTTTTGCAGCACTTCCGGCGTGTGCTCGTCGGGATCGGGCGCAACGGTCGAGAGGTCAGCGAAGCGCTTCTTCACCGCGTCGGATTCCACAGCCGTGCGCGCGGCGGCATTCAGCTTGGCGATCACGGCCGGCGGGGTGCCCTTGGGCGCGAACAGGCCGTTCCAGCCCTGCGCCTCGAATTCGGCTAGGCCGGCTTCGGCTGATGTCGGCAGATCGGGCAAAGAGGCCAGCCGCACGGTCGAGCCGACCACGAGGCCCTTTACCAGCTTGTCGTTGATTGCTTGCGAGACGGAGGCGGCCGCATCGCAGACGCCGTCGATCTGGCCGCCGATCGCATCGGTCAGCGCGGGCGCGGCACCGCGATAGCCGACCAGCGTCGCGTCGATCCCGGCGGCGGTGACGAAGCTCTTGCAGATCAGATAGTTCGAGGAGCCGACGCCGGCATGGCCGAGATTGATCTTGCCTGGATTGGCCTTGGCGTAGGCGATGAACTCTTTCAGGTCCTTGGCCGGAAAATCCTTGCGCACGGCGACGACGCCGAACGTCTTCGCCACCATGGCGATCGGCACGAACGATTCCGGCGTGAACGGCAGCTTTGGATAGATCGTGTAGGTCGCCGCGTTGGTGCCGGCATTGCCGATCGCGATGGTGTAGCCGTCGGGCTCGGCGCGGGAGGCGCGTGCCAGCGCCGTCGAGCCGCCGGCGCCGGCGACGTTCTCGATCACCATGGTCTGGCCGAGCGCGATGCCCATCTGCTCGGCCACGGTCCGCGCGATCACGTCCGAGGTGCCGCCGGCCGCGAACGGCACGATCATGGTGATTGGACGCTTGGGATAATCCTGCGCGAACGCAACGGTCGCGAACGACAGCGCCGCGAGCGCGGCGAGCGAGCGCTTCAGCACGAACCAGATCACGCGGCTTTTTCCAAATGCTGGACGAGGCCGGCGAACAGGCCGCGGCCGTCAGTGCAGCCCATGATGTCTTCGACGTGGTTTTCCGGATGCGGCATCATGCCGAGCACGTTGCCCTTGTCGTTGACGATGCCGGCGATGGAATGCGCCGCGCCGTTGATGTTATGGGTCTCATCAACCACGCCCTCAGGGGAGCAGTAGCGATAGAGCACCCGCCCCTCGCCTTCGAGCCGCTTGATAGTCTCTTCGTCCGCCTCGTAATTGCCCTCGCCATGCGCGACGGGCACGCGGATCACCTGCCCGGCATTGTAGCCGCGGGTGAACGGCGTGTCGGAACGCTCGACCCGCAGATGCACGTCGTGGCAGATGAATTTCAGCCGCGCATTGCGCATCAAGACGCCCGGCAACAGGCCGGATTCGCAGAGGATCTGGAAACCGTTGCAGACGCCGAGCACGAGGCCGCCCTTGGCTGCATAGTCGCGCACCGCGTCCATTACGGGCGCGCGCGCCGCGATCGCGCCGCAGCGCAAATAGTCGCCATAGGAGAAGCCGCCCGGCACCACCACGAGGTCGGTGCCCGCAGGCAGTGAAGTCTCGGCGTGCCACACCATCACGGGCTCGCGGCCGGAGATCAGCCTCAAGGCACGCGCCATGTCGCGCTCGCGGTTGATTCCGGGAAAGACGAGGATGGCGGCTTTCATGGCGTAATGTTCCGACGGTGGCTGGAATCGAGATGGCAGGGAGGGCCAATTCGCCAAGAGACATAACGATTTGACGGGGATTTTACCAGTGCTAGCCTCGGCAAAGGGCCTTGTACACAGGCCATGGCCGCATGCGGTTTGGCCGCTCGAATTGCCCGGGATTGAAGCCATGAACGTCCCGTCGCTGTCCGCATCTCCTGCCGAACCGGTGTCCGCCGAGGGCGTCGTCGCGGCCGGCGCCTATGTCGACGGCCGCCGCGTTGCCAATATCGCCATCAGCGAGGCCTCGAGCTGGCGGGCCAAGCCCGGACACGTGGTCTGGATCGGCCTGCACGAACCCGACATGGCGCTCCTCGGCGCCGTGCAGAAGCAGTTCGATTTGCACGAGCTCGCCATCGAGGACGCCAACCACGCCCATCAGCGGCCCAAGATCGAGCAATATGGCGAGGCTCTGTTCATCGTCGCGCGCACCGCGCAATTGATCGAGGGCCGCATCGCCTTCGGCGAGACGCACATCTTCGTCGGCGAAGGCTATCTGGTGTCGGTGCGCCACGGCGCTTCGACCTCCTACACGCCGGTACGCGAACGCTGCGAAAGCTGCCCGCGGGCGCTGGCGCGCGGCGAGGATTACATCCTCTACGCCATCCTCGATTTCATCGTCGACAATTACTCGCCCGTGCTCGAAAGCATTCACGATGAAGTCGAGGCCATCGAGGACGACGTGCTCTCCAAGCCGATCAGCAAGGCGCAGATCGAGCGGCTTTACATGCTGCGCCGCGACCTGTTGCGGCTCAGGACCGCGATCGGCCCGCTGGTGGAGGTTTGCCGCCGGCTGGAGCACGACGAACTCGCCATGGTGCGCCAAGCCATGCAGCCGCTGTTCCGCGACGTCACGGACCACGTCCGCAACATCCAGGAGCGCATCGATTCCATGCGCGAGGTGCTGGCCTTCGCCTTCGAGGCGAGCCTGCTGGTCGGCCAGGCGCAGGAGACGGCGGTGTCCAAGAAGCTCGCCTCCTGGCTCGCGATCATCGCCATCCCGACTGCCCTCGCCGGCATCTACGGCATGAACTTCAAGCACATGCCGGAGCTGGAATGGGAATACGGCTATTACATGCTGCTCGGCGTGATGCTGACGGCATGCGGCGCGCTGTACTGGCGTTTTCGCAGCGTGGGATGGCTGTGAGCGGCACGCGCATTAGACGATCTCGACCCGATAATTCTCGATCACGGTGTTCGCCAGCAGCTTGTCGGCGGCTTCCTTCAGCGCGGCTTCCGCCTTGGCCTTGTCGGCGCCGGCGAGCTCGATGTCGAACACCTTGCCTTGCCGGACGCTGGCGATGCCGTCGACGCCGAGCGACTTCAGCGCGCCTTCGATGGCCTTGCCTTGCGGATCGAGGATACCCGTTTTCAAGGTAACGGTAACACGTGCCTTCACGTCAAAGATCCTCTTTCAGCTTTTCACCAGCACTGGGCCGGAGCCCTGCGGACGCTCGTTCTCCATGAGGATGCCGAGGCGCTTTGCGACTTCGGTATAGGCCTCGAGCAGGCCGCCAAGGTCTCTGCGGAAGCGGTCCTTGTCGAGCTTCTCGTTCGACTTGATGTCCCATAGACGGCAGGAGTCCGGCGAGATCTCGTCGGCGACGATAATCCGCATCATCTCGTTCTCGAACAGGCGGCCGCACTCCATCTTGAAGTCGACGAGGCGGATGCCGATGCCGAGGAAGAGGCCGGTGAGGAAATCGTTGACGCGGATGGCGAGCGCCATGATGTCGTCGATCTCCTGCGGCGTCGCCCAGCCGAACGCAGTGATGTGCTCTTCCGACACCATGGGGTCGTTGAGCTGGTCATTCTTGTAGTAGAACTCGATGATCGAACGGGGCAGTTGGGTGCCCTCCTCGATGCCGAGGCGCTGCGACAGCGAGCCGGCGGCAACGTTCCGCACCACCACTTCCAGCGGCACGATCTCGACCTCGCGAATCAACTGCTCGCGCATGTTGAGCCGGCGGATGAAATGGGTCGGCACCCCGATGTCGTTGAGGTGCTGAAACAGGTACTCCGAGATCCGGTTGTTGAGGACACCCTTGCCCTCGATCACCTGATGCTTTTTCGCATTGAACGCGGTGGCGTCATCCTTGAAGTGCTGGATCAGGGTACCGGGCTCCGGGCCTTCATAGAGAACCTTTGCCTTGCCTTCATAAATGCGACGCCGACGGCTCATTGGGATGTACCGTGTTTTGTTGAAATCCATGAATCTGGTGTGCTCCGGTTGACTAGGATTACGACCCACAGCGGAGCTGCCGTGAACGGCCTGGAACCTCTGGAAACAGAACAGGAACCAAACCTTCAGGCAACCTATCCGATTGGCTGTCCCAGCACAATCGATCCGGTCCATCCGACGCCGACTTATACCGCCTTGACTGCGGCTTAACGGCCCGTTGTTTTGCCGATATCTGCTATCTATGTAGGCATGCAGTCGGGGCGCCGCAACGGAAGGCTCCGCTCCATTCAGAGGGATTTGGAACAAGGCATGAGCGAGTTCGACAAGCGGCAGGAAGGTTTCGAGAAGAAGTTCGCCCTCGACGAGGAGCAGAAATTCAAGGCAGAGGCCCGCCGCAACCGGCTGCTCGGCCTGTGGGCGGCGGAAAAGCTCGGCATCACCGGCGATGCCGCCACTGCCTATGCCAAGGAGGTGGTCGCGGCGGATTTCGAGGAGGCCGGCGATGCCGACGTCCTGCGCAAGATCATGGCCGATTTCGCCGCCAAGAACGTTGCCGTCACCGAGCAGGCGATTCGCGCCAAGATGAGCGAATTGCTCGCAGTGGCGGCCGCCGAGGTGAAGGCGGGAAAGTAGACGCGAGGCGCATCCACACACACCATCGTTCCGGGGCGGTCCGCAGGTCCGAACTCAGGTGCGCAAGTGCGCACCTGAGAATCTCGGAATTCCGGATCGCCGCTGGCGCGGCGTCTGGAATGACAGAGCTGCATCACCCCTCCTTGAAGCCGTATTCCGGCACGTTACCGCTGGCGCCGTAATATTTGTACGGCAGGAACTTGCCGCTCATGGTGATCTTGACGCGGTCGCCCTTCGGGTTGGCGACGCGCTCGATTCCCATGTCGAAGTCGATCGCCGACATGATGCCGTCGCCGAACTCTTCCTCGATCAGCGCCTTCCAGGCCGGGCCGTTCACCATCACCATTTCGTAGAAGCGATAGATCAGGGGATCGGTCGGCGGCATCGGCGTGCCGGTGCCGCGCATCGGCACCTCGTTGAGCATCGCAACTTCCGCCTTCGACAGGCCGAACAGCTCGCCGGCGTTGGCGGCCTGCGGTTTTGTCAATTTCATCTGGCCGAGGATCGCGCCCGTTATCAGCACTTCGGAATAGCCGCCGATCTTCTCGCAGATGTATTTCCAGCTCCAGCCCTTCTCGCGCTTGATGTCGAGCAGCTTTTCGGTGAGGTCTTCGCGTTTCATGTCAGGGTCTCCTCTTGGTTCGGCATTGTGCCGGGCCTGCCGCTTTGGGAGGCACGAAGCGTGCCAATAAATGAGGCTAGCTGCTTCATGGCGGCGCCTCTCGTGACGGCAAGTCCGTGAATCCGCCTGACCGCCCGCTCGTCGATGATGTCCTCTCCGCGCGTTCTCCAGCGACTGCGATAAGAGCAACGTTATCGAAGACGTTGCTCGACGAAGCAGCCAATAGTCTTTGTTCGATGGTGGCACCCTGTCTGAGGCTACCTGCTACGAAGCGCTCGATCCTTCCGACATCAGCCCCTGCAGCCGCACCAGCTCCGCCTCCAGATCGCGCTCCACGTCCGCCGCCCGGATCTCCAGCACGCGATAATCCCGCGCCTCCAGCCAAGCCCGCCGCGACGCGCGATCTGCCGCAATGGCTTCCCCTTCGCCCGCGTTGACCAGCTCGATCGCGATCCGGTGCGGGAAGGAGACGAAGTCGGGAATGTGCCGCCCCACTGGGGTCTGGCGCTTGAACTGGCCGGCGAAGCGGCGGTCGCGGGTCAGCGCCTGCCACAGCAGGCGCTCGGCGTCGGTCGGGTTGCGGCGGAGCAGGCGCGCGAGCCCGCGCACAGTCGAGCCGCTGTCAGGCACGCTGCTGCCCTGCCCGTGCTCGGCCAAGAGCGCGCGCAGGCGCGTCGCCTGCTCGCCGTCGAGCACGCCGCCCTTGGCCGGGCCCTTGCGGCCTTCCGCGATCGCCATCACCACGCCGTGCAGCGTGTGCATGTCCTGCTTGGTCGGCTCCATCCGGGTGAAGATGTTGCGCAGGTTGACCAGCATGGTGTCCCGCTTCTCGGCCGGGCGCAAAAATTCCACCTTGTCGAGCTCGCGCACGAGGTTGTCGAAGAAGGCCTGCATCTGGTGCTGCGAGGCGCGTTCGGAGCGCTCGGGCATGCCGTGCGGCAGCTCGCCTGACGTGGCGCGCTTGAACCATTCATAGCCGACCAGCAGCACGGCCTGGGCGAGGTTGAGCGAGGCAAAGCCAGGATTGACCGGGAAGGTGATGATACGGTTGGCGAGCCCGACCTCCTCGTTGGTCAGGCCCCAGCGCTCCCGGCCGAACAGGATACCGGCCTTGCCCCCTGTGGCGATGTGACCCGATATCTCGGCCGCTGCCGCCTCCGGCCCGACCACCGGCTTGGCCTGGTCGTGGGCCCGCGCCGTAGTGGCGAACAACAGATCGAGATCGGCGACGGCCTCTTCCACCGTCTCGAACAGTTCGGCCTTTTCCAGAATGTGGTCGGCGCCGGCCGCGGCGCGCTGCGCGGCGATGTTGGGCCAGCCGTCGCGGGGATTGACGATGCGCAAGGCGGCAAGCGCAAAATTGCCCATGGCGCGCGCGGCCATGCCGATGTTTTCGCCGAGCTGCGGCTCGACCAGGATCACGATGGGACCGTCGAGGGAAAGCCCCGCTTTGCTCTTGTCAGTCCCCGACATCTCACTTCGCTTTCACGCTGTCTCTCAAGGCCTTGCAGAGGCCGCTTCAGGAGTTGATTCAAGCCGGCCCACCGGACCGGCCGCATCGCCGCTTGTCGTTTGCCTGTCCTGACAGAATTCTCAAGGGAAATAACGGCTTGGATTCGACTTTTGAATCTCGCCTGGAACGTCAGCCCGGCCCGGCCGGGGAGCCGGCTGCCGCTTCCCATCTGCGCAAGCTGGATGGGCTAAAAGTGCATAATCCCTTGGCTTTCGCCCGCCGCGCGGCGGTGCTAAGAGGCGCCGGATATTCCCGTGGCGCGCCCAAAGCGCCGTTCCCAAGAGGCTTCCCCGATCATGGCAAAAATCAAGGTATCCAATCCCGTCGTCGAACTCGATGGCGACGAGATGACCCGGATCATCTGGCAGTACATCAAGGACAAGCTGATCAACCCGTTCCTTGACGTCGAGCTGCTCTATTTCGACCTGGGGATGGAATACCGCGACCACACCAACGATCAGGTCACCATCGACGCCGCCGAGGCGATCAAGAAGGTCGGCGTCGGCGTCAAGTGCGCCACCATCACCCCTGATGAAGCCCGGGTGAAGGAGTTCAATCTCAAGCAGATGTGGAAGTCGCCGAACGGCACCATCCGCAACATCCTCGGCGGCGTGATCTTCCGCGAGCCGATCATCTGCAAGAACGTGCCGCGTCTCGTTCCCGGCTGGACCAAGCCGATCATCATTGGCCGCCACGCCTATGGCGACCAGTACCGCGCCACCGACATCAAGTTCCCGGGCAAGGGCACCCTCTCGCTGAAGTTCGTCGGCGAGGACGGCACCGTGATCGAGAAGGAAGTGTTCAAGGCGCCGGGCGCCGGCGTCGCCATGGAGATGTACAATCTCGATGACTCCATCATCGACTTCGCCCGCGCCTCCTTCAACTACGGCCTGCTGCGCGGCTACCCGGTCTATCTGTCGACCAAGAACACGATTCTGAAGGTCTATGACGGCCGCTTCAAGGACATCTTCCAGGATATCTTCGACCGCGAGTTCAAGAAGGAATTCGACGCCAAGGGCCTGACCTATGAGCACCGCCTGATCGACGACATGGTGGCCTCGGCGCTGAAATGGTCCGGCGGCTATGTCTGGGCCTGTAAGAATTACGATGGCGACGTGCAGTCCGACACGGTTGCGCAGGGCTACGGCTCGCTCGGCCTGATGACCTCGGTGCTGCTCACCCCCGACGGCAAGACGGTGGAAGCCGAAGCCGCCCACGGCACGGTGACCCGCCACTACCGCGAGCACCAGAAGGGCAAGGAGACCTCGACCAATTCCATCGCCTCGATCTTCGCCTGGACGCGCGGCCTGTCGCATCGCGCCAAGCTCGACAACAATGCCGAGCTCGCCAAGTTCGCGAACACGCTGGAGAAGGTCTGCGTCGACACCGTCGAAGCCGGCTACATGACCAAGGATCTCGCACTCTTGGTCGGCGCCGACCAGCGCTGGCTCTCGACCACCGGCTTCCTCGACAAGGTCGCCGAGAACCTCACGAAGGCGCTGGCAGCGTAAGCTGGCGTCTCGCCTCAACCGTCATTGCGAGCGAAGCGAAGCAATCCAGACTGCCTCCACGGCGGACACTGGATTGCTCCATCGCATCAGCGCAAAATAGCTCTGCAATTTTGTCGCGAGCTCCTCGCAACGACGACACTTGTGTCCGAGGAAGCATCATGCCGACCCCGTCCTCGCCGAACGGGGGACACGGGGTTTTAAGCGCCTGCCATCGCCTTTTCGATCGCCGAGAGCGCCGCGGCCGCATTGGCGCCGTCAGGGCCGCCGGCCTGCGCCATGTCGGGCCGGCCGCCGCCGCCCTTGCCGCCGAGCGCTTCGGACGCGATGCGCACCAAGTTCACGGCGTTGAAGCGCGCGGTCAGATCCTGTGTCACGCCGACCACGACACCGGCCTTGCCGTCCTCGGTGACGCCGACGATAGCGACGACGCCGGAGCCGATCTGCTTCTTGCCGTCGTCGGCAAGGCTCTTGAGATCCTTCATCTCGATGCCCTCGACCGCGCGCGCCATCAGCTTGACGTCGCCGACCTCGCGCACGCCCGCCGCCGCGCCGTTGCTCGATGACGCGCCGCCGCCCATCGCGAGCTTCTTGCGCGCGTCGGAGAGCTCGCGCTCGAGCTTCTTGCGTTCCTCCATCAGCGCGGCGATGCGCGCCGGCACGTCGTCGATGGAGGTGCGCAGCTCGTTCGCCGCAATCTTCGCCAGCGCCATGGTGTCATTGGCGTGCTTGCGCGCATAATTGCCGGTCAGCGCCTCGATGCGGCGCACGCCTGAGGCGACCGCGCTCTCGCTCGTGAGCGTGATCAGACCGATGTCGCCGGTCCGCTTCACATGCGTGCCGCCGCAGAGCTCGACCGACCAGCCGAGCGTGTTGGCGCCGCGCTCGCGTGCGGTCCTGCCCATCGAGACGACGCGGACCTCGTCGCCATATTTCTCGCCGAACAGGGCGCGCGCCCCCGCCTCACGGGCTTCATCGACGCCCATGATACGCGTGGTGACCTCGTCGTTCTCCAGCACCACGTCGTTGGCGATGTCCTCGACGCGGGCGAGCTCCTCCGCCGTGATCGGCTTCGGATGCACGAAGTCGAAGCGCAGCCGGTCGGGCGCGACCATCGAGCCGCGCTGAGCGATGTGGTCGCCGAGCACCTGGCGCAGCGCCTCGTGGATGAGGTGCGTCGCCGAGTGGTGGGCGCGGATCGACGCACGACGCGAATGATCCACCTCGAGCTGGAGCGCGGTGCCGAGCTTCACTTCGCCGCTCTCGACCGTGCCGATATGGACGAAGAGATCGCCGAGCTTCTTCTGCGTGTCGGTGATGCGGACCTTGATGCCGCCCTCGCCGAGCAGCACGCCGGTGTCGCCGACCTGGCCGCCGGATTCCGCATAGAATGGTGTCTGGTTCAGCACGATCGCGCCGGTCTCGCCGGCCTTGAGGCTGTCCGCCTCCTTGCCGTCCTTGACCAGCGCGGAAACCACGCCTTCGGCGCTCTCGGTCTCGTAGCCGAGGAATTCGGTCGCACCCAGCTTCTCACGCAGCGGGAACCAGATCGCTTCGGAAGCCGCCTCGCCAGAACCCTTCCAGGACTCGCGCGCCTTGGCCTTCTGACGCTCCATCGCATCAGAGAACGCCGCCTGGTCGACGCCGATGCCGCGCGACTTCAGCGCGTCCTGCGTCAGGTCCAGCGGGAAGCCGTAGGTATCGTAGAGCGTGAAGGCGACGTCGCCGTCGAACATGTCGCCCTTCTTCAAGGACGCGCTCTTCTCATCGAGGATGGCAAGTCCGCGCGACAGCGTCTTGCGGAAGCGGGTCTCTTCCAGCCGCAGCGTCTCCTCGATCAGCTTCTCTGCGCGGACCAGTTCCGGAAGGGCCTGGCCCATCTCGCGCACCAGCGCCCAGACCAGGCGATGCATCAGCGGTTCTTTCGCGCCCAAAAGCTGGGCATGGCGCATCGCGCGGCGCATGATCCGGCGCAGCACATAGCCGCGGCCCTCGTTCGAGGGCAGCACGCCGTCGGAGATGAGGAAGGCCGAGGAGCGCAGATGGTCGGCGATGACCCGGAACGAGGCGACGGTCTGCTCGTTCGGCCCGCTGCCGAGTGCGGACGCCGCCGCGTCGATCAAATTGCGGAACAGGTCGGTCTCGAACACGCTCTCGACGCCCTGGAGAATGCAGGCCATGCGCTCCAGGCCCATGCCGGTGTCGATCGAGGGACGCGGCAAGCCCACGCGCTCCTCCTTCGTCACCTGCTCGTACTGCATGAAGACGAGATTCCAGAATTCGAGGAAGCGGTCGCCGTCCTCCTCGGGCGAGCCCGGAGGCCCGCCCCAGATGTGCTCGCCGCGGTCGATGAAGATCTCCGAGCACGGGCCGCACGGGCCGGTGTCGCCCATCGCCCAGAAATTGTCCGAAGTCGGAATCCGGATGATGCGGTCGTCGGAGAAGCCGGCGATCTTCTTCCACAGGCCCGCCGCCTCGTCGTCGGTGTGGTAGACCGTGACGAGCAGCTTGTCCTTCTTCAGCCCGAACTCGCTGGTGATCAGTTTCCAGGCGAGCTCGATCGCGCGCTCCTTGAAATAGTCGCCGAACGAGAAGTTGCCGAGCATCTCGAAGAAGGTGAGATGGCGCGCGGTGTAGCCGACATTGTCGAGGTCGTTGTGCTTGCCGCCGGCGCGCACGCATTTCTGCGAGGTGGTGGCGCGCTGATAGGGCCGCTTCTCGACGCCGGTGAAGACGTTCTTGAACTGCACCATGCCGGCATTGGTGAACATCAAGGTCGGATCGTTGCGCGGCACGAGTGGCGAGGACGGCACGATCTCGTGGCCGTTCTCGGCAAAGAAGTTCAAAAAGGTCGACCTGATCTCGTTGACGCCGCTCATGTTCATCCAATCGGGTATGCTTGGGCCCGCTTCTCGCCATCCAAAACAGACGCTAAAGGCTGATATCTGCGGGCCAAAGCGCTTTTAGACAAGGCCAGCTTCGCTGTCCAGAAACTGTGCAAGGAGATGTGCAAGCAGATCAGTAGGTTGCCGCAGTCGCGCAATCCCGGTTGAAAGCCGATGCCGGCCGCGTTGACAGGCTTGGCCAGGCTGTGGTCTTTACCTATCTGTATCGTACGGCCACGTCGGGAGAGACCGGCTTTAGGCAGCCGGCGCCGAAGGAGCAACCGCCCCGGAAACTCTCAGGCAAAAGGACCGCGTGGCTTTGACAACATCTGGAAAGAGGCGCCGACGGGGGTTAAGACCCGGACAGCGTCCGCCGACGGGATAATACTCTCAGGCACAGCGACAGATGGGGCTTCGATGGGTTGCTGCCGGGGAATCGTCCCCGGGGAACCGCCGAGGGCCCCTGTAATGCCTGCACCCGACGACCACGATTCCCTCCTCCGACGTACCCCGCTCCACGCCCTGCATGTGTCCCAGAGCGGCAAGATGGTGCCGTTCGCGGGCTATGACATGCCCGTGCAGTACCCTGCGGGCGTGCTGAAGGAGCATCTCCACACCCGCGCCTCCGCCGGCCTGTTCGACGTCTCCCACATGGGGCAGATCGCGCTACGGCCGAAATCCGGCAAGGTCGAGGACGCCGCCCGTGCGCTGGAGCGGCTGGTGCCGCAGGATATCATTGCGATTGCACCGGGACGGCAGCGCTACGCCCAGTTCACCAATGCGGATGGCGGCATCCTTGACGATTTGATGGTCGCCAATTTCGGCGATCACCTGTTCCTGGTCGTCAATGCCGCCTGCAAGGACGCCGACGAGGCGCATCTGCGCGTGCATCTCTCCGAGGACTGCGTCATCGATCCGCTGGACGGCCGCGCGCTGATCGCGCTCCAGGGCCCGAAGGCGGAAACGACGCTGGCGAAATGGTGTGCAGAGGCGCCGTCCATGAAATTCATGGATGCCGGCCCGCGCGAGGTCGCCGGCCTCCCCTGTTTCGTCTCGCGCTCGGGCTATACCGGCGAGGACGGGTTCGAGATTTCCGTGCCCGCTGGCGATGCCGAGCGCCTCGCCAAGACGCTGCTCGAAAACCCGGACGTGCTGCCGATCGGGCTCGGGGCCCGCGACAGCCTGCGGCTGGAGGCCGGGCTCTGTCTCTACGGCCACGACATCGACACCACGACCACGCCGGTCGAAGCCGCGCTGGAATGGTCGGTGCAGAAGAGCCGCCGCAGCGGTGGGACGCGCGCCGGCGGCTTCCCCGGCGCCGAGAAGATTCTCGCCCATTTCGACCAGGGTGCATCCCGCCGCCGCGTCGGCCTGCGCACTGAGGGACGCGCGCCGGTGCGGGAGGGCGCGCTGCTGTTTGCGGATGCGACGGCGGGCGAGCCGATCGGCAAGGTTACATCGGGCGGCTTCGGCCCGAGCCTGAATGCGCCGGTGGCGATGGGCTATGTGCCCACGAGCCAGAGCGCGCTCGGCACCAAGCTGTTCGCCGAGGTGCGCGGCCAGCGCCTAGCCGTCGAGGTCGCCGCCATGCCCTTCGTGAAAAACACCTACAAACGCTGAGGATTCGACCATGACCACGACGCTGTACACCTCCGACCACGAATGGCTCGCCATCGAGGGCGACATCGCCACCGTCGGGATCACTGATTACGCGCAGCAGCAGCTCGGCGACGTCGTGTTCGTCGAGCTGCCCAAGATCGGCCGCGTGCTGAAGAAGGCAGAAGCCGCCGCGGTCGTGGAATCCGTCAAGGCCGCCTCTGACGTCTACGCGCCCGTTACGGGCGAGGTGCTCGAGACCAATCCCGCACTCGCGGCCGAGCCCGCGCTGGTGAACACGGATGCGCAGGGCGCGGCCTGGTTCTTCAAGATCAAGATTGCCGACAGAAACGAGCTCGGCGGCCTCATGGATGAGGCTGCGTACAAAGCGCATACGGCGTGAGATGAAGCAAGTAGCCGCCCCACACTCACTGTCATGCCTCGCGAAGGCGGGGCATCCAGTCGACGCAGCCGCTTCGGCTAGAGCCGAGGGGCCACGGCGTATTGGATCGTCCGCCCCTGTGCGCAAGTGCGCACAAGGCGGACGATGACAGCAACTCCTAGCGAGGACCCTATGATGACCGCGCAGCGCAAATCCAACGGCGACACCGCCGCCAGCTTCGTTCGCCGCCACATTGGCCCCTCGACGCGCGACGTCACCGCAATGCTCGAGGCCGTCAGCGCCAAGAGCGTCGATGCGCTGATGGGGGAGACGCTGCCGGCCTCGATCCGGCAGGCCGCCCCGCTCGATCTCGGCAAAGCCTTGAGCGAAACCGAGGCGATCGCGCATATGGGCGAGCTCGCGCGGCAGAACCAGGTCTTCACCTCGCTGATCGGTCAGGGCTATTCCGGCACGATCCTGCCCGCGGTGATCCAGCGCAACATCCTGGAGAATCCGGCCTGGTACACGGCGTATACGCCCTACCAGCCCGAGATCAGCCAGGGCCGGCTCGAGGCGCTGCTCAATTTCCAGACCATGATCTGCGACCTCACCGGGCTCGACGTTGCCAACGCCTCGCTGCTCGACGAGGCGACCGCGGCGGCCGAAGCCATGGCGCTCGCCGAGCGGCACTCACAGGTGAAGGCAAAAGCCTTCTTCGTCGACAAGGACGTGCATCCGCAGACGCTCGCGGTGATGCGCACCCGCGCCGAGCCGCTCGGCTGGAGCCTGATCGTCGGCGATCCCCTCACCGATCTCGCTAAGAGTGACGTGCTAGGTGCGCTGCTGCAATATCCGGGCTCGTCGGGCGCGGTGCGGGACCTGCGTCCCGCGATCGCGACACTGCGCGCCAAGGGCGCGCTCGCGATCGTCGCCGCCGATCTGCTGGCACTGACGCTGCTCGCCTCGCCCGGCGAGCTAGGGGCCGACATCGCGATCGGCTCGGCGCAGCGCTTTGGCGTGCCGATGGGCTATGGCGGACCGCATGCGGCCTATATGGCGGTGCGCGACGCGCTGAAGCGCTCGCTGCCCGGCCGCATCGTCGGCCTCTCCGTGGATTCGCGCGGGATGCCGGCCTATCGCCTCGCCCTCCAGACCCGCGAGCAGCACATCCGCCGCGAGAAGGCGACCTCCAACATCTGCACCGCGCAGGTGCTCCTCGCCGTGATCGCCTCGATGTACGCGGTCTATCACGGCCCCGAGGGCCTGACGCAGATCGCGCAAAATGTGCATCGCCGCGCGACCGTGCTCGCCACCGGCCTGCGCAAGCTCGGCTTTGCGCTCCAATCGGAGACCTTCTTCGACACGCTCAGCGTCGATGCTGGCGCCAAGCGTGCCGAGATCATTGCGCGCGCGACCGCCGAGACAATCAATCTCGGCATCAGTGAAACCGCGCTTCGCATTGCGCTCGACGAGACCACGACGCCTGCAACGGTGGAAGCGGTTTGGCGCGCCTTCGGCGGCACACTTGCCTATGCCGAGATCGACGCCGAGACGCGCGAGGCGCTGCCGGACGACTTGAAGCGCACGACCGCTTTCCTCACTCATCCGGTGTTCCATGCGCATCGCTCGGAGACCGAGATGCTGCGCTACATGCGCAAGCTCAGTGATCGCGACCTCGCGCTCGACCGCGCGATGATTCCGCTGGGATCCTGCACCATGAAGCTGAACGCGACCACCGAGATGATGCCGCTGACCTGGCCGGAGTTTGCGACGCTGCACCCGTTCGCCCCGCGCGAGCAGGCCGCCGGCTATCACGCGCTGTTCGCGCGGCTTGAAAAGTGGCTGTGCGACATCACCGGCTATGATGCGATCTCACTGCAGCCGAATTCCGGCGCGCAAGGCGAATATGCCGGGCTGCTCGCGATCCGCGGCTATCATGCCGCGCGCGGACAGAGCCACCGCAAGATCTGCCTGATCCCCTCCTCCGCCCATGGCACCAACCCGGCCTCGGCCGCGATGGTCGGCATGGACGTGGTGGTGGTCGCCTGCGACAAGAACGGCGACGTCGACGTTGGTGATCTCCGCGCCAAGGCCGAGAAACATTCGAATGACCTCGCCGCTGTGATGATCACCTATCCCTCGACGCATGGCGTGTTCGAAGAGCACATCCGCGAGATTTGCGACATCGTCCATGGCCATGGCGGCCAGGTGTATCTTGACGGCGCCAACCTCAACGCGCAGGTCGGGCTGTCCCGGCCCGGCGATTACGGCGCCGATGTCAGCCACCTCAACCTGCACAAGACCTTCTGCATCCCGCATGGCGGCGGCGGCCCCGGCATGGGCCCGATCGGCGTAAGAGCTCATCTCGCCCCGTTCCTCCCCGGTCATCCCGCGACCAAGGCGGATGCACCCGTCGGCCCGGTGTCGGCCGCGCCGTTCGGCTCGGCCTCGATCCTCACGATCTCCTACATCTATATCTTGATGATGGGCGGCGAAGGGTTGAAGCGTGCGACCGAAATCGCGATCCTCAACGCCAATTACATCGCAGCAAGGCTCGATCCGCACTTCCCGGTGCTCTACAAGAACGCCAAGGGCCGTGTCGCGCATGAGTGCATCGTCGATCCCCGGCCGCTGAAGACGACCTCAGGGGTCACCGTCGACGACATCGCAAAACGCCTGATCGATTACGGCTTCCACGCGCCGACCATGAGCTTCCCGGTGCCGGGCACACTGATGATCGAGCCGACCGAATCGGAATCGAAGGCGGAGCTGGACCGCTTCTGCGACGCCATGATCGCGATCCGGAAGGAGATCGCCGAGGTCGAAGCCGGCCGCTTCAAGATCGAGGCCTCGCCGCTGCGCCACGCCCCGCACACCGTGCACGACATCGCCGATGATGCATGGAATCGCGCCTACACCCGCAGCGAGGGCTGCTTCCCCGCGGGCACCTCGCGCAGCGACAAATACTGGAGTCCGGTGGGGCGCGTCGACAACGTCTATGGCGACCGTAACCTCGTATGCTCCTGCCCGCCGGTGAGCGATTACGCGCAAGCCGCGGAGTAGCGGCTTACGGCGCGATCAACGAACGGGTCTCGGCGTCCCAACGCCAGAGCCGTTCGTTGGTCAGCTCGGTACCGCCCCACCAACGTTTGATTGGGTTATGGCGCCACAAATCGTCTTCGCGGGCTACAAGTGAGCGCCCGAGTTCAGTCAGCGTGACCTTCCATTCGCTCCTGCCGAAGTAACGATCCTCATTGTCGAACGCCGGATCGCCCAACAAGACCGGGGGCGTCGAATGTTCCGCCAGTTCGATCAAGACATCGCGCGCTTCGTGTTCTTCGAGCACATCGCGAAGCAACCTCGCGTCGCAGACGAGCCTCGGGTCGGTGTGCCCATCGTTCACAAAATCCAGCAAATCCGTTTCGCTGGCAGCGAGTCCCGTGACGCTGTCCGGAAGCTCTTCAAGCATTGCTATCAGTGCCGATCGAAGTCTGGGCAGGATCATCAGGTCCGTCATCAGCAGATCGAAACAGGGTTGCGGCGTGTCAGCCCGATAGGCTTGCCAGGCGCGACTCGCGGTCGTCACATGGTTCTCGGCCACCTTGAAGGCCGGCAGCTTCCATTTTGCGACCGACGGCGGAGCATAGTTCGCAATGATGTCGTCCGTATGCACGAGGCTCAGCTTGGTCGTGATTTCCTTGTAGGGACGAAGCAGGTCGAGCAACCAGACGAGCACGAGCTGATCGTTCGGCCGTGGGTCGGCCCATATTTCAATGGAGTCGAATTTCTCGCAGAGCTGGAAGAAACCAATATCCGGCGAACCGAAGCCCATCAGCCGATCTCGTCCCACCCCGTCGAGCCAATGATCGCCTCTTCTGGAATGCTTCGCGGAACGTGCCTCCAGCCCCACCGCGAGCTCCTCTTCGGACGGCAATTGGCCCCAGACGAAGCGAAGGGAAAAGCCGAGGGCGATGTTCGCCAGGTTAGAGCGGCCAAGCACGGCGGCTGCTCCATCGTTTGTCGTCAGGATCATATGAGACAAGATCGCCTCTCAAAATTGATGCGCAATACGGGAGCACACTGAGCGATACGCACGCGTTAGTCAGGCGCAATCAACAACCGGATTTCGCGATCCCAGCGCCAGAGCCGTTCGCTGGTGAGAAGCGTTCCACCCCACCAGCGGTGAACCGGATTATGGCGGCAGAAATCCTCCTGCCTGCCAGCACCGCCTTTCCCAGATCTGTCAGCGACAAGCGGGATTGCTTGAATCGTGCGTGACGGAGAGCATCGTCATGCATGTCAAGCGAGAATGGCCCCTCGTCCAGCCCGGACACAGCCGGCACCGGACATCGCGCCAGTCCGTCGAGCAGCGCGCCCACTTCCCAGTAGCCGAAGACGCGACGCTCGTTGGGCTTCTGATGGCCTGGAAAGAGGTCAAAGGGCTGCACGCCGCCGGGCGCGACCAATTCCAGAATTCGTGTTTCCGTCGCTCCAAGACCGGTTGTGACGTTCGGAAGCTCTTCGAGCAGGTCAACCGCGCAAGGCTCGAACTGCGGCAGCAAGCTCAAATCGGCCTTGAGCAGATCGAACCAGGCCTGCGGCGTCAGGGCGCGATAGGCCTGCCACGCACGCCCAGCCAGTGCGAGGTGATCTGCCGTGGGCCTAGCAGCCGGCGGGTTTAGCTTCGCAAACCGCTCCGGGTCGACACCCCCCAGGGCAATGTCGAGGTGACGTATCGCGAGCTTGGAGACTGCCGCTCTCTCACCGCCGCAACGGTCAAGCAGCCACAGCAAAATCAACTGCGCATTCGGCTCAGGTCCTGGCCATAATTCGACCGATTCGCATTCGGCCATCAGCTCGATCAATCCACGCCCCGTCATCCCCGATTCTTCAAGACGCCAGGATGGTGTGTCGTCCAGCCAATGGAGGCCATGCGGCTGCGTTGTGCGTGGCGCAAAGAACGCCTCGAGTTCGGCATCCGACGCAGCGGTCCCCAGACCAGCCGATGCTCGATCGCAATGACAAGATCGGCGACACCGGCGCGTTGTATCCCGCCGGCAGTGGACGAGTCGGTTGTCACAATGAGCCGCGTCATGCCTCAGGGCCTCGTCAAACCAGGGCCGTACCGCCACAGCCGGTCGTTGGTCAGATGCGTGCCGCCCCACCAGCGATCGATCGGATTGTGGCGGCTGAAATCATCCTGATGTGCCAGGACAGCTTTACCGAATTCGGTCAGCGAAAGGCGGCTGCGCAGATAGACTTCATGCCGAGCCCTCAAATTCTTAAGGTCGATTGTGCGCAGTTCCTCGCCCAAACCGGCCACTGCGGGATTGGGGCCGAGCGCCAGCCCCTCGAGCAACCAACCCAGCTCGGTCTCTCCGAACACGAACGTGCGCCGATGCGAGCGCAGATGAAACAACGAAGTCGTGTTCCCAAACCCTCTGGAAAGAAGCTCCAGAAATCGCATCTCCGTCGCACCAAGCCCTGTCGAGGTGACGGCAATTCTGGCAGCAAATTGAGCAAAGCCGGCCTCAGCATCGGTAATGCACTGAGGTCGCTGCGGAGGAGATTGACGCAGCTTTCCGGTGTCGGTTCGCAATAGGCCCGCCACGCCGCCTCGGCAGTCCCGAATTCCCTGGCAGAGACATTAAAGGCGGGAATATGCGACGCAGACTTTCCCAGGTTATCGCCTCTCATCCCGATCAGATCGTCCGCCACAAGGCGCATTTTGAGTTTTTGCGCCGGCCAGGAATGAGATCTGATCACCCGGCCCAAGAGTCTCCGAACGTGCCGCAAAATAGGCCGCACGCATTTCAGGTGGAGGCACGGGTCCCCACTCAAGCGAAACGAGAACATTATGACGAATTCGGCCAGCTCGATCTGGCGAGAGCAAAGCCCGACGAACTGGTCAGGATCAGACGCTTCATCACACTACCCGATCACGACAACACAAAACGAAACGGGCGCTGACGACGTCGGCAACTCAACGTCCTCAGCGCCCGCTCCTCGCCAAAATTCTTCGCGGTAAGTCTTACTCCTCCGTCGGCTCCTCGCCGTCGGCGTCGCGCTCGGGGGTGCCGGCGAGAATCTGCTCGGCGATCAGGCCGGAGTTCTGGCGGATCGAGGTCTCGATCTTGGCGGTGATGTCGGGATTGGCCTTCAGGAACGCCTTGGCGTTCTCGCGGCCCTGGCCGAGGCGCTGGCTGTCATAGGAGAACCAGGCGCCGGACTTTTCGACGATGCCGGCCTTGACGCCGAGATCGAGGATCTCGCCCATCTTGGAGACGCCCTCGCCGTACATGATGTCGAACTCGACCTGCTTGAACGGCGGCGCCAGCTTGTTCTTCACCACCTTGACGCGGGTGGTATTGCCGACGACTTCGTCGCGCTCCTTGATAGCGCCGATGCGGCGGATGTCGAGCCGGACGGAGGCGTAGAACTTCAGCGCGTTGCCCCCGGTCGTGGTCTCGGGCGAACCGTACATCACACCGATCTTCATGCGGATCTGGTTGATGAAGATCACCATGGTATTGGACTTGTTGATAGAGGCCGTGAGCTTGCGCAGCGCTTGGCTCATCAGGCGGGCCTGCAAACCCGGCAGCGCATCGCCCATTTCGCCCTCGAGCTCGGCCTTCGGCACGAGCGCTGCGACCGAATCGATCACCAACACGTCGACCGCGCCGGAGCGCACCAAAGTGTCGCAGATCTCCAGCGCCTGCTCGCCGGTGTCGGGCTGCGAGATCAGGAGCTCGTCGATGTTGACGCCCAGCTTGCGGGCATAGACCGGGTCGAGCGCGTGCTCGGCGTCGATGAAGGCACAGATGCCGCCCTTCTTCTGCGCTTCCGCCACCGTATGCAGCGCCAGCGTGGTTTTGCCCGAGGATTCCGGCCCGTAGATCTCGACGATGCGCCCCTTCGGCAGGCCGCCGATGCCGAGCGCGATATCGAGCCCGAGCGAGCCCGATGACACCGCCTCGATGTCCATGGACCGGTCGTTCTTGCCGAGCTTCATCACCGAGCCCTTGCCGAACTGGCGCTCGATCTGGGAGAGCGCGGCAGCCAGGGCTTTACTCTTGTCCATGGAAGATCCTTCGACGATACGCAGGGCAGTGGCGGACATTGGGTCGTGCTCCTTATGGCGAGGATTCGCTAGGGGGACAAACGATTGAGAGGCGGGCCGACAATAAAAGCAATGTACCCCATTTGTTCTAGGTTCGCAATATGTTCTTTGCGAGGGTCCCTAATTCACTCTCCTAAATCGAAAAGGGGCCGCCTTTCAGCGACCCCTTTGCCGGTTGCAATCTCGTTTCGGGATGAAATGCCAGCCCCGGCGGGAGCCACCGTACCGGTATCACAATGCCAAGTGGATTCCGGGCAACTACCGTTCGTATTCCTGTCCTAATCTGCCCTTCCAGGATCTCTGGCCGTCACAAATCCTTAATCCTGAGGCACCGAACCTTTTCGCGGTCTCTGTGGTCTTCTTCGGGACGAGACTGCACCTCCGGAGCCTCTGCCCATGACTGAAGACACACACCGCGACGCCATCAGGCGCAATCCACTCCTAAAGGCCGCGCAGGAGGAGATGATCAAGTTCCAGCGCAAGGAGAACGCGTTCCGCAAGAAGGACCGCGACGAGCGCGCCGCCGAGCTGCGGCTGCCCCTGGACGAGATCAAGCTCCACTAGCGCTCGCCAGGGCCCGCTGCGCACGGCTACCGTGAACCCGAAGGGACCAACATCGCGCGTCGGGATGCGCTTCTCGCTCGATTAAGGTATCCAAATACCTCATGTAAGTCATTGATGGAATGACGAAATCATCCCACGGCCTACTGTGCATGGGGTTGTTTTTCCATTTTTGAAGGACAAAGCGCCGGTTCATCATCGGCAAACCGCGACGATACGGACCCCGGTCCCTCCCCGCACCTGCGCTTGCGCTGCCTTACAGCACCGCCAGCAGCACGAGGCTGATCACCAGCACGACGAAGCCAGCCGCCGTCGCGGCGGCGAATGACCGCTCTACGTTATCCATGATGCCACCCCGTTGCCGCCGTGCCACGTTCCCCCATGGCGCGCCGGACGGTGTGGAATCTTGCCGACCCGTGTGTCGCCAGTTGTGCGGCCGGATGTCGAAATTGGGACAGGCGCGGGGCCAGTCTGCGGCCTCGCGACCGCGACTTTCACTGACACCCGTCAGGCGCGTGTCAGCCTGATCGCCTATTCTCGTCGTGCTCGGTGGACCAACACTGGGCCTCCATACCCGGCCGACGACCCCGCTCCCTCGAGCGGGGTCTTCTGTTTGCGGCCCATGGGCGAAGGCGATTGCCGACCGGCCTCGATTTGGCCCTGTCAGGCTGTCGTAAGCCGAACCGGCTAGGGTCGCTTGGCTATGGTGTTGCAGCCCAGCACCTCAGCCTCCAACAACTTTCTCCCCCGCTTGGCTCTCCCCAGGCGGGGTTTTTTCATGCCTGCCGGCCGGTTCGCAGGTCCTTCTCCTCGCTCGTCAGCCGCAGCGAGACGGCGCGGATCGCGGGCGCAGCCAGCAGCACGATCGGCAGCATCGCGGCCCATGCGATCAGCCACGACACCACCCAGTGCCCGAGGAAGACCATCGCGCTCCCCGCGGGAAGGCTGGCGATGCCGGCCGCGATCAGCGAGGTTAATCCGGACTGGATGATACCGAAGACAAAATGGGAGTAGCGGCGGGGAATGCCGAGCATGAGGCGCCCATGGTTTGCGTGCCGTCATGAGGCCAAGCAAGGCACATGCCGCCGGCGCGGTGGACTCCGTGGTTCTCCGACCATGAACAGAGTTCCCTTCCCGCGCGCGAGGCCACGATGGGTTTACCGGCAGATTTGCTTGTCCCCGGAATATGATGGCGCCCAACATGCTGCAGGCATGGAAAGTGAATCGTGGGAGGTGACCATGAATCACAGGGGTGTCGAATTCACCGTCGCCAAGACGGCAATTCCCGGAATCTGGCACTGGCGATTCCGCATCGGTGAGCAGATCAAGACCGGCCGAACCGAGACGAAGATCGACCTGTTGGCGATTCGCCGGGTGCAGCTGCGCATCGACCGCGAGCTCAAGGCGATCGAGCGCAAGACGGCCTGAGCAAGACCGCCGGTGAGATCAGCGGCTGGTGCGGCGCTCGCGACGGGCGTATCCCGTAGCCGCCCGGAATTGATCTGATCGGGGTTTGGGATTGCACTGCGCGCCCGTGGCCTTGGGGGTTGGGCCGTCACGCGTGATCGGTGCCAGCCATGCCGCTCTACTTCTTTCGAATCCGGAACGGCCGCTATTCAGGATGCGCGGACCAGGCGAGCGAATTTGCCGATCGCGATTCGGCCTGGAAGGAGATGACCAGCGTCTGCGCCGACATGGCCGCCGGGATCGCCCGCAAGCTCCAGGAAAATTCCGAATGGCACATGGAGCTGCTGGACGAGGCCAAGGAGCCCGTATTCCGGATCCGCATCGTCGCAGAAACGCTCGAAAAGGTGAGACCCTAATCCGCGCTGGGCAGCCGCCGCATGGTGAATTCGATGTCGCCGCCGGGCAATTCGCGCCAGCTCTCGACTGCGCTCATATAGCCCGCCTTGGGGTAGCGGGCGAAGAAGGCCTCCGCCCTCGCCCGTGCCGCTGCGCGCGGCAGCGTGAAGGTCTCGCGCAGATAGCCGTCGCCGGTTGCATGGTCCGGCTTGCCGCCCATCTTGCGCCGGCGCGCCATCCGTTCGGCGAGATCCCGCGGACGATCGGCCATGTGCCGCCCTCCTCTACGCAAATACGCTCTTGCGAGATGTAGGAGGCCTGTGGGGCAAAGAGGAGTCCCCGGCCGGAGGCGTCTACCGCCTCCGACCGGCGGAAGGTCAATTGGCAGCCGTGCCGGATTTCTTCTTCGGCGCACTGGTCGCGGCCGAGGCCTTCGGCGCCGCCGACTGCTTCGGCGGATCGGAGCGCATGCCGCCCCAGGGATCGTTGGAGGCCTTGGAGTCCGGAATCTTCTTCAGTGTCTCCTTGTAGGCCTTTTCACGTTCGGCTTCTGCGGCCTTCTCCTCGGGGCTCTTGCTCGGACCGTCCTGCAGCAAATTGAGGTTGGGCATTTGCGCATAGGCCGGTCCCGCCAGCACGGCCAGCACCGCGGCCAAACGGAAAAGCTTCATCATTCACTCCTTGATCATCCACGAAGCGCGGATCGCCCGCGCCTTGTCGTCCTTGTGGCGGCCGACCGCAAGCTCAGGGCCGCATAGCCGCTAGATCCGGTCCGATCTGCACGATTTCGGCGCATGCAGCCAGTCGTCCCAGATCGGGCCGCATCTGGTGCAGCCGTTCAGCGCAAGGCCGAGCGCGGCCAGACAAAAGACCAGGACACATCGACGCAACATCATCCACCCGTACCCAAGCAAGGCCATCATATCGGGCAAAGTCGGGCATTTTCAAGCCGACGCGGCCGGCAGCAGACCCGGTGACTTTGCCGCGCCGATGCGCGCAGAATGAGACGAAACATCCGGCAACAATGGAGGGAACGACAGCAATGCAAACGCAGCCAGACGCCGAGTTCGGCATCACCGATGCGAAACGCATCCTCGGCGAGGTCTTTGCACCCTGGGTCCAGGATCTCGACCTCTCGGTCGAGCGCATCGAGCACGCACAGCCAGCGAATGCGCCGGACTGGCAGCCGGGCGCGCTCCTGCGCATGCCGTTCTCGGAACGGCTGTGCCGGAACGGCGGCGTGGTCTGCGGCCAGGCGCTGATGGCGCTCGCCGACACCGCGATGGTGATCGCGATCCTCGCCGCCAACCGCGGCTATCGTCCGATGACCACGGTCGACCAAACCACGCATTTCATGCGCGCAGCCTCCTCGTCGGACGTGCTGGCGGACGCGCGCGTGGTGCGGCTCGGCCGCACCATGAGCTTCGGCCGCGTCACGCTGCTCTCGGCCTTCGACAACAAGCCGGTTGCGATGGTGTCGAGCGCGTTCGCGATGCTGCCAGGGTGAGCGCGCGCGATGTGAACGATCGTTCGCATCGCCTCCACAACACGATCATGATCGCGTGACACGATGGCGGCGGCGCCAGCGCAGGCCCGTGATCACAAGCGCGACGACCGCGAGCGCGATCGCCGAGGACGCCGCAAAGAAACGTCCACCGGGACGATCGACGGTGCGTGACCACAATGACGGTCCCTCGCCCGGCCGCGCCAGACGAAACGCAACGACGCTGTCGCCGATCGACGTGCCTGCCTCGGAGTGGCCGCCGGCGCCGATCGCGACATATTGCTCCCCCTGCCAGAGATAGGTCATGGGGTTGGCGACGCCCGGGACGGGCAACCGGCCCTGCCACAGCTCCCTGCCGCTCCGCGCATCGAAGGCGCGCAAATAGGCGTCCATCGCTCCGGTGAAGACGAGCCCGCCTGCGGTGACCGCGAGCCCGTTGACGAGCGGCGCGCCCCAGGGCAGCGGCACGCCGAGCGGCGCAAGATCCTCGGTGGTGCCGACCGTCGAGCGCCAGAGGATTTTTCCGGCCTTCAGATCAACCGCGACCATCTCGCCCCATGGCGGCTTGTTGCAGAGCAGGCCGAGCGGCGACGTCACCATGGCGCGCGTCATCGCGAACGGCGTGCCACGCTGCTGGCCGAAATCGTGACCGGGCGGCGGATTGAACCCGACGGCGTCCGCGCGCGGAATCAGCTTGATGAGATGAACGGCGCGGCTGGTGTTGGCGTAGAGGACCTGGCTGACCGGATCGAAGGCCGCACTGCCCCAGTTCACCCCGCCACCGGTGAACGGAAACAACAGCGTGCCCTGCACGGAAGGCGGCGTGAACAGGCCCTCATTGTGAGCCTCCGCGAATTGGCGCTCGCAGGACGAGCGACGCAGTGCAGGTATTAGCGAGAGCGCATCGTCGGTCGAGATCGTCTGCGACGTTAGTGGCGGTACATGCGTCGGGAATGGCTGCGTTGGTGATAGCGCTTCACCTTCCGCGCCGCCCTGCGGCACGGCGCGCTCCTCGACGGGCCACACCGGCTTGCCGGTGTCGCGATCGAGCACGAAGACGAAACCCAGCTTGGTCGGCTGGATCACGACGTCGCGCTCGCCATCACCAATGTCGAGGCGCGCCAGCGTCGGTTGCGCCGGCAGATCGTAGTCCCAAACGTCGTGATGCACGGTCTGAAAGGCCCATACGAGCTCGCCGGTCTCAATCTGCAGCGCGACTACCGAATTGGCGTGCTCGTTATTGCCCGGCCGCCTACCGCCCCAGAAATCCGGCGAGGGCGACGACGTCGGCAGGAACACGAATCCGCGCCTGTCGTCGACCGACATCGGCGCCCAGACATTGGCGTGACCGGCTTCGATGCCATCGCGCTTGAGCGGCTCGAAGGTCCAGCGTGGCTGGCCGGTTCGCGCATCGAACGCTCGCACCTGGCCGCTCGGCGCGTCGACGCGGCGGTTGTCACCGATTGCAGACCCGACCACGACGACACCGCGGCCGACCGCCGGCGGCGAGGTGATCTGGAATTCGCCCGGCCATTCCAGGGTCATTCCGGTATCGAGCTTGATCTGCCCGCCATTGCCAAAACCGGCACAGGGAACGCCTGTCTTCGCATCGAGCGCGATTAGGCGGACGTCGTTCGTGCCCATGAAGATGCGCGCGCGGCAGGCAGCATCCGGCGGCGCCGTGTCGTCGACCCAATAGGTGACGCCGCGGCAGACATAGCGATTGGCCGGCCGCTGGTTGATCGCGATCTTCGGATCGTAACGCCATTTCTGCACGCCGGTGCCGGGATCGAGCGCGATGACCTCGTTGAAGGGCGTGCAGAAGATCAGGCTGTCTTCGACGAACAGCGGCGTCGCCTGGAATTTGGTTCGCCGCATCAGCTCGGGTGCGCGCGCTGTGAGATCGCCCGTGTGATATTCGAAGGCGCGGACGAGTTGGCCGACATTGCCGGGCGAAATCTCCCGCAATGGCGAGAAGCGCGAGCCGCCGGGATCGCCGCCCCAGCTCTCCCAGGCGAAGCATGGCGGCACGGCAAGCAACAGGAGCGTAACGAATGCGACCGCAGCGCGCAGGTGGATCCGCAACGCCCCGCCCCGTTCTATTTCGGCTTCTTGGTGGGCTCGCCAGGGCGGGCCCCGCCCCACGGATCGTACTTTTCCTTTGGCTCGGGAATGCGCTCGAGCGCAGCCTTGTAGGCCTTTTCGTCGACCTTGGGTTTGGTGTCAGCCGGCTTTGCACCCTCACTGGGCTGGCGCCGGCCCTGCGCCTCCGCCGATCCAGCTGCCAGCGCCAGCACCGCGGCCGCGATGACCAAAATCCTCATCCGTGCAATCCCCCTGATGTGGGATACAAACTAGCCCGCAATCCCGTATTCGCAAATGCCCCGGTTTCCGCGTCTTCAGCAAATTTTGAACGGAGCGGACTTCGCCGGATCGCATTCGTGCCTATCTGTTGGCCCGCAGGGGACCTTCAAGGGATGTTGCGGATCATTGCTCATGCCGCGCTGCTCGCCGGCGCGCTCGCGCTCGGTGCCTGTGGCTTTGCCGACAGCCGCGCGCCGGTGCCGGAGTTCATGCGCATGAAGGAGGCCGAGCAGCCGCCGCCCGAGCCGCTCCCGGACGTCAAGCGCCTGGTGCGCGAGCAGATCGACGTCGTCTTCCTCGCCACCTCCTATCCGCGCGAGGTGCACGTCGCCCCGCCTCATCGCGAGGTGCGAGGGCCGGGCTGGACGGCCTGCGTCCGCGCGCAGCTCACCTCCGCGACCGGCACGCCGCTTGGCGCCCAGACCTACATCGTGACCATCAACGGCGGAAAGGTCGTCGACCGCCGGCGGGCGGACGCCGACGACATCTGCGGGACCGAGACTTACGAGCCGATCTAGGAACAAATTGCTGTAACGAAGCTGCGGTTCCGGGAAAAACCAGCATCGCGGACGGGAACGATCACCGCCTCCCCTTCTTGTTACCGCCGAGGGCAGTTTCGAGGAGGACATGATGAGGATGTTGACTATTGCGCTGTTGGCGGGTGTCGGTGCTTTGGCAGCCGCATCGGGTGCGAAGGCTTCCGATATCTATACGAGCAGCGAGTACACCAATCCGGATCTCGTCCAGCAGGTACGACTTGTCTGTGACGACGCTGGCCGCTGCTATCGGACGCGCGGCGGTTCGCGCGTGATCGTGCGGGATTCCTATAACTACATGCCGCGCGAGCGCTATTACGAGCGTCGGACCTATCATCGCGATTGGGATGACGGACCGCGCGCCGGCGTCGGCATTCGCGCACCTGGCGTCAGCGTCGGCGTCGGTGTCGACGACCGCTGGTAATCCATGAACGCTTGATGGCCGGGACCGGACGAGACGACTCGCCCGGTCCCTTCATATCAGGTTTCGTGCGGATCGGCCGGCGTCGTGACGCGCGCCCTCGATGGCAAATGCGCGGTGAACCGCGCAAGCAACATGCCGGCAAACATCGCCGCGACGAAAATGAGGGCGGAGCTCGAGCCAAATCCGAGCGCCGTCAGCGCCGGTCCCGGGCAGAACCCCGCCAATCCCCAGCCAATGCCGAAGATCGCCGGACCAACAACTATTCTCCGATCGACGTCTGCTCGCGTGGGAAGATAAAATCGCTCGGCGAAAAATGGACGTCCCAGCCTCAGGACGCGATTGAACCCGACGAAAGTCACGGCCACAGCGCCGGCCATCACGAACGCAAGGCTCGGATCCCACGTCCCTGCCGGGATGCCGGCGGCATCGAGGAAATTCAAGACCTTTGCTGGATTCGACATTCCGGAGACGATGAGGCCGACGCCGAAGATCAGGCCGATCGCGAACTGAACGAAAATTGCCATCGCCGTCAGCTCCCGTGCCGCATCACGAAGACGGTCGCCATGCCTGCCGCCATGAAGACGATGGTCGCGACCAGCGAGCGCGCCGACAGCCGCGACAGGCCGCAGACGCCATGGCCGGACGTGCAACCGCTGCCCCACACTGCGCCAAATCCCGTCAGTAATCCCGCAACGATCAGCACCGGCGTTCCCGCCAGTATAGTCTGCTCCGGCAGGCCTCCGGTGGTGAGTCGAACCAGCACGGGCGCGAGGATGAGACCCGCGACGAAGGCGAGCCGGCCGGGGAATTCGCGATCCTCATAAGGCGGGAACAGCCGCGCCGCGATGCCGCTGACCCCGGCGATTCGTCCCGTCGCCCACATTAGAAGCACCGCGGACATTCCGATCAGCGCCCCGCCCAGAAGCGAGGCCAGCGGCGTGAAAGGTGTGGCGATCATCCTGATCCCTCCGGTCGAGCACCCCTCGCCCATCCGCTACAACCGGCGCAGTGCCGCCGGAATGTCAACGAGACGTTAACACGATCGCTCGAATTGACGCAGCATCCCAACGGTATCTTTCCAATCGTTGCGCTAAGCATGGCCGTAACGCGGCCTTGGCCTGCGTGAACGGGGAACGACGGGACGTGGTCGACATCGCGCAGCAGGCAGCGGTCAAGCCGCCATCGGCAAGGGATGCTGTGGCCGCGCGCGCGCTCGTTCCGCTCACCTCCATTGACCCCGGTCAATGGCGCGCGCTCGCGCAGCGGGCGGTCGAGCCGAACGGCTACTACTTGCCCGGCTGGGAGCTTGCCGTCAGCGCAACCGCGCGCGGCCGCAGCTCGGCCTCGGCACTGCCCGCATTCGACGGATCTTCGGCGCGGCTGATCGGACTGATGCCGGTGATCTCGCTGTGGCGCGCCTGGAAGATTCCCTTGCCCGCGCTGGTGAGCGCGCATCCCTATGGCACGCTGTGTAGCCCGCTGATCGACCGCGACGCCCCGATCGAGGCCGCTATGCGTCTGTTGCAGCAGGCGCGCGAGGCGGGAGCCCATGCGCTGGTGCTGAATGACATTGCGCTCGATGGCGCTGCGATGATCGCCCTCAATCAGGTTCTCAATCGCGACGGCCTGAGACCGCGCCTGCTCAGCTCCTACATCCGTGCCAGCCTCGATGCGACGCAAGACGGCGATGCGCTGCTGCGCGAAGCGCTCGGCGCCAGGAAGCTCAAGGAGCTGCGACGCCAGCGCCATCGGCTCGAAGAAAACGGCGCGGTCGTGTTCGAGGTCGCGCGAGGGCGCGACGAGATCGGGCCCGCGCTGGAAACGTTCCTGCAGCTCGAGGCCAGCGGCTGGAAGGGCAAGCGCGGCACCGCGCTGATCCAGCATGCGGGCGATGCGACCTTCATCCGCCGCGCCGTCGCGGCGCTGGCGGAAACCGCGCAATGCGAGATCATCACGCTGCGCGCCGGCACGACACCGGTCGCCGCCGGCGTCGTGCTGCGCCATCAGGACCGCGCCTTCTTCTTCAAGCTCGGCATCGACGAGCGCTTTGCAAGATATTCGCCGGGCGTGCAGCTCACGCTCGACCTCACTCGCCATCTCTGCGCTGATCCGGCCATTGCCAGCGCGGATTCGATGGCCAGCGCCAACCACCCCATGATCAACCCGATCTGGCGCGGGCGCTTCGCAATCGGCGACGTGCTGGTCCCGCTGCGGCGGAATGATCCGGTCGTCGCGCTCATTCATGCCGCGCTGGCCGGCCTCAACGTCGCGCACCAGGCCGCGCGAGGCGTGGTCCATCGGCTCCGCAAATAAGAGAAAGCTACTCCGCCGCCTGCGCGTTGACCTCCGCCGAGACCTGGCGGATGGCGCGCGCGAGCAGGTTCGGATCCTGCGCGCCGGAGACGGCGTATTTCTGTGCGAACACATAGGTCGGCACGCCGGAGATGCCTTTCTCGGCGGCCTCCTGTGCGTCCGCCGAAACGCGCGCGACATCCTCGTCGGTGGCAAGGCGCTTGCGCACGTCGTCGGCATCGAGGCCAACATCGGCGGCTGCCTGCACCAGCACGTTGACCTCGGTGAGGTCGCCGCCGTCGCGAAAATAGAGCTCCATCAGGCGCTGCTTCATCTCGGGCGCCTTGCCGATCGCCTCGGCCCAGAGGATCAGGCGATGGCAATCGGTCGTGTTGGGCTGACGCGCCACGAGCTCAGGCCGGTAGACGAGCCCCTCCTCGCTTGCGGCCGCGACGACGCGCCCGGCAATGCCCTTATAGGCCTCGACCGAGCCGAACTTCTGGGTGAGATAGTCCTCGCGGCTGATGCCCTCGCGCGGCACCCAGGGATTGAGGAAGAAGGGCCGGAAATTGAGCTTGACCGGAACATCAGGCACGAGCGCCAACGCGCTCTCGATGCGGTGTTTGCCGATATAGCACCAGGGGCACACCACGTCGGACACGACGTCGATCTGGAGCGGTTTTAGCGTGCTCATGGCGGCGCCTCCTTCGGGCAGTCTACGGGTCCGTCGGAAGATAAGCCGAACCAGAGGCCGCGCAAGGCGCCCGTCCCGCATGGCTCACGACTTCACCTCTGCGGTTATTGTAGGAAACGCAACCCGCCCCGATACTCGCTGCACGATCGAACCAGCGGGAGACTGCAATGACAGCCATTTTCAGGCCGGAAGGTCATCAATTTCGGGCTACGGAGCATGCCGGCGGTCCGTGGTCGCCGGACATGTTGCAGGGAAGCGCTACCACCGCGCTGATGGCCCGTGAGGTCGAGCGGCTCGCAACCGAATCGGGCTTTGCGGTGCGGCGCCTGACCTTCGATCTCTGGCGACCGGCAGGCCTGCGCGCCTTCAGGACCACCACTGAACTGCTGCGCGACGGGCGCAAGGCCAAGACCGCGCAAGTGCGGCTGATGGACGGCGAGACCGAGATCGGCCGCTGCACGGCGCTGCTGACGGCGCAGAGCGGAGAATCGCCGGTCGATCCCTTCGCGGCGCCCGTAGCGCTCGACCAGGCGCCCGAGGCAGGCACGCCGCCGCCGGCCTTCGCGCAGAAATGGAGCCGCTATTTCCAGAATGTGTCGGTGCGGCTGATCGAGGGCGCACTGGAGAAGCCGGGTCCGGCCGCCGCCTGGATGCGGCTCGACGCCGCGCTGGTCGAAGGCGAGCCGAACACGCCGCTGCTCCAGGCGGTGCAGGCCGCTGACTTCTCCAGCGGCGTCGCGCAGATGGTCGATATGCGCCAATGGACCTTCATCAATCCCGAGATCAGCCTCTATTTCGTCCGGCCGCCGGAGGGCGAATGGATCCTGATCCGCGCGGCGACGGGCGTCGGCGCCAACGGCGCGGGCCTGACCACGGCGACGCTGAGCGATCGCAACGGTCCGTTTGCCGAGGTGATGCAGGCCCTGAGCTTCGAGCGGCGTGAGGCCGTGCAGGCTCAGGCGTCCTGAGACGCAAGCGCGATCAGCGTCGTCTCGGACCCTGCATCCGTCGGCATGAACATCTCGACACGAAGCTCCTGGAGCGTGACGTCCTGCGGTGTGCCGAGCGTCAGGACCGCACCGATCAGGCCGATGCCGACCTCACCTTTGCGCAGGCGCACCTCGCACAACGGCCCCGGCACGGCCTCGTCCTCGAGTTGAGGCGCCGGCAGCTCCGGCAAGCGCATCAATTCGCGCCAGGTCGATTGCAGGGCATCGTCGAGCGGGGCGGCCATCGCTTCATGACGCGCCCGCGACAACAGCGCTGCCGCGACAATTGGCCAGTTCTCGACGAACGGCTTGAGCTCGTCCGGCGCGAGGAACATGCGCATATGGTTGAGCGGACGCTGCATACGTTCAGAGCCAAGCAGCATCGTCATCAGACGCGAGGCCGCGCGGTTGGCCTGTTTCACGTTCCAGCGCCGGTCGGTGACGATCGCGGGAAATGGCTCGTGACGGCTGAGCAGAAGATCGATGGCACGCCGCGCATCGGCAAGCTCGGGCGCGGCGAGGTCGCGCTCGCCATATTGCCGCGCGAAGCCGCCGGCCTCGAGCAGCGCATTGCGGTCGCGCAGCGACAAATCGAGCGCGGAGGCGAGCTGGAGGAGGATGTCCCGACTGGCCGCCGCCTTGCCGGTCTCGACATGACTGAGATGCTTGACCGAGATGCCGGCCTCGAACGCCAGCTCCGCCTGGCTCAACGCACGGCGCATGCGCCAGGCGCGCAGGAGATTGCCGACCGGATTGGCCGGCCGCAAGGACCGGGACGAGCGTGTATCCATCCGCCGATTATGCGGGCCCTCGTGCACCCTGTAAACGCGGCTAAGAAAGTGTGGCCGCCATCTGCTTCAGCCGCTCGGCAGTGCGCTCGTCCGCCGGGAAGAAGGTCTCCAGCGCCAGCTCCGACAGAGTGATGTCGACGGGCGTGCCGAACACCATGGTGGTGGAAAAGAAGCTCAGGATCTCACCCTGGTGGCGCAGCTTGAACGGGATCGCGACATTGTCGCTCGGCAGCGGCGCCGCACGCGCCGGGATGGGGTAGCTTTTTAGATCGTTATACAACTTGATCAGTTCAGGATCGGCGGTCGCCTCGCATTGCCGGTGCAGCCGCTCGAGCAGATGCCCGCACCATTCCGCAAGATTGACGGTACGCGGCGCCAGCGCCTCGGGATGAAAGGCAAGTCGCAACACGTTCAAGGGCTGGCCGAGCAGATGCTGCGGGATGCCGTCGAGCAGCGGCGCCACCATGCGGTTGGACGAGAGCAGGTTCCAATGCCGGTCCACCGCCAGTGCCGGATTGGGCTCATGTGCCTTGAGGACGATGTCGATCGCCTGGCGGGCTGATGTCAAGGCGGGATCCTCCAGCGGGCGCTGCGGGAACGCCGGCGCATAGCCGGCCGCGACCAGCAGCACGTTGCGTTCGCGCAAGGGCACGTCGAGGCGCTCGGCGAGCCTGAGCACCATGTCGCGCGAGGGCGCGGCGCGGCCGGTCTCGACGAAGCTCAAATGGCGCGCGGAGATCTCGGCCTCGCCGGCGAGATCGAGCTGGCTCATGCGGCGGCGCTGCCGCCATTCTCGCAAATGGTCGCCGATATGGACCGGTTGGCTGCGCTCAGTACGTGCCGTGGATGCATGTGCGTTCATGATCGAAAACCTAGCATGCGAATTTCGGCCCTTCCATTACCCGCGAGGTAATCGAATTGAGGCGCGGACGCGCGCATCGTCGGTCGCAACAGGAGATGACCATGATCGCGCTGCTGCTCTACCGGACCATCGCTGACCACGTCTTGCCCTGGGCCATGGCCTTCGCAACCCGGATGCTGGCGCGCAGCCTCAACGTCCCGGAGCCGCTCGTGCATTCGACCGGCGACTATGTCGTCGCGCAGGTCATCGCCTTCGAGCACGGCGTCGGCAGGAGCCTGTGCCCGTTCCGCCTCGCCCGCCTCGTCCGCGCCTGGTGGCGCGGATTGCGGTGATGTCCCTCGACCTCAACCAAGGAGAACCACGATGATCGAAGCGTCCACTTTCCTGCGCCGTGCACTGCTCGCCGATGCCGTCTTCAGCGGCGTCGCCGCGCTGGGTTTCACTTTCGGCGCGAGCACGTTCGCCTCGCTGTTCAACCTTCCCGAAGCGCTGCTGGGTGAGACCGGCCTCTTCCTGATTGCCTACACCGTACTGGTCGGCTGGCTCGCCGCGCGTGCATCTGTTTCCAAGGCGCTCGTGCTGCTGGTCGTGATCGGCAACGCGGCCTGGACGGTCGGCAGCATCGCGCTGCTGCTTTCAGGCGCGGTGTCGCCGAACCTCATGGGCGAGCTGATGGTTGTGGCGCAAGCCATCGCGACCGGCGTGTTCGCGGAGTTGCAATATGTGGGGTTGCGGAGGAGCGCGAGTGCGGTGGCGGCGTGACCTACCGATCACTGCCATTCCGGGCTGGTGCGGCAGCACCAGACCCGGAATCTCGAGATTCTCAGGTGCGCAAGGGCGCACCGTAGTTCGCTGCGCACCGCCCCGGAATCTTGGATTCCTACGCCCGCGCGCGGCCGTTCGTCTTGGCGACGGCGTGACCGTTGAGCTGGTTCTTTTTGGGAGCCTTCTTTTTCGCACTCTTGGCGCCCGCCTTCGCGGCCTTGCGCTCGGCCCGCGCCTTCGCCTTGGTGCGTTGGGCCCGCGCCTCGGCGCGCAGCTTCTTGCGCTTCTTCTCGCAGGAATCGCACTTGCAGCCGATCGGCTTCAGATAGGCTTTGAAATAGTCGGTGCCGTAGTCGTAGTTGATCTCGTCGCCCGGCTCGATGTTCTTGATGGCGCGGATGAAGACCTTGCGCTCGCGCGGGCGGACGTCGGACTCGGCGTTGGGCCGGCAGGAATGATTGATGTAACGGGCGAGATTCTTGCGCACCGATCCGTCGATGGTCCAGCGCCCGTTGAGCTCGAACAGATATTTGTTCTCGATCTCGTCGTGCGCCGGAATCCGCGAGTCCAGGATCGGCCCGAAATAGCGGATGATCCGGGTGCCCTTCTTGATCGGCTTGGTGGCAAAGAGGCCGAGCCCTGTCTTGGAACGGCCGACGCGATAAGGTTTGTTCGAGGATATGGCTGGCATGATCAAGAGAACGAGGACGCGAACGGGGCCGGAGCGGCCCAGGCGAGCCGCTCTTCTAGAACGATTCCGCGCCGCTGTCAGGTGCCTGGAGGCGCTTTTGAACCTTGCCCACAGTCAAGACGTCTGATGCTACGAAGTTCCAGCTGCATCGAAGCGTCATCATGATCCGCATCGTCACCACATGCCTATCCGTGTTGCTGATATGCGCCGCCGTCAATTGGGCCTGCGCCGAGTCCGTGGGCGGCATCTACACCTCGACCGCGCCGAAAGATTGCCGCCAGATCGGTAAGCCCAGCGCGCTCGACGGCAGCACCATGCGGGTCTGTCCGGGCAAGTCCGGCCTCGTAGTGCTGATCGCCGAGGATGATCTTCGCGAGGTCGTCTCGGTCGGCCGCAATCGCAAGGAAGCGGCCGAGGAGCCGGCGGCCAAAGTTTGGTTCGCTCCCTTCAATTCATCGGACACGACTGTCGAATGGCGAGCTGCGGGCGCCAAGCCATTTGCGATCATTCAGCGCTGGCACATCGCCGACAGCAGCGATCCCGACAAGCAGGGGCGGCCGAACACCAAAGCCATGCTGGTCGTGACCCGGCTGCCGCCGGGTCCGGTCTGTCACGTCGCCTATGTCGATGCGATCGCGAATCCCACCGCCAATGAGCTCGCGCGCAAGGCCGCCGACGATTTCGCCCGCGGCTTCAGGTGCGGCAAGGACGAGGTCAAGATCATCGGCACAAGAGGCCGCGCCGTCGAGCTCGCGACCATGCGCTAGGTCTTCGCCGGGGGCAAACAGCCGCCAGGCGGCAATTTCGTGGTCACGGGCGACGTCAGCATCGCCTCGAGCAGCCGTTCGGCCGTCGTTCCCTCGGGCAACCTCTCCAGGATATCTTCGAGCCGGCCATCGAGCAGCAGCATGGTGAAGCCGTGCACCAGCGACCAGGCCCGCGCGATCGCCGCGCCCTGGTTCAAGGTCAGCGCATCGCCGCTGATCTGCTCCTGGCGCATCATGCCGACGGCATTGGCGAGCCCGGCAAAGGAGGCTTCGGCCGCCTCGCGCAGCGAGGGCCTGGAATAATCGAGCCGCTCGGTGCGAAACATGATGCCGTACATGCCGGGATGCGCCTGCGCATAGGCAACATAGGCTTTCGGCCGCGCCAGTGCGTGTTCAAGCGGCGTGGACGCGGCATCGGATGAAGCTGCCATCGCCGCGTTGAATTGGCGGAAGCCGACCGCCGCGAGCTCGCTGAGCAGGCCCGTGAGGTCTCCGAAATGATGGGTGGGAGCGGCGTGCGAGACGCCCGCCTCGCGTGCCACCGCGCGCAATGTCAGGCCGGCAAGCCCGTCGCGCTCCAGCACCCGTTCGGCGGCCTCGAGCAACGCCTCCCGCAGAGCGCCGTGATGATAGGGTGTCTCAGCCTTCGCAACTGCCGGGCGCCGCGCGAGACGCGGCAAGACGTGCGAGGTCGACGATGTCTTCTTCGGGGGGCGTAGGCCGCGCGCCGCCCTGGTTTCGCTTTTGCCCATGCTCAAGCTATAAGGCGCCATATTGACAGTGTAAAGATTTCCCTTGACCGCAACGGCAATCGGCACTATCTGATCTTTACGATGTAAAGATAGGGAAGGATACGCCGTGCAGCAGGACGTCGTCACCGAGCAGCGCAACAATATCGCGCCAATTCCCTTCGAAGCCGACGCGGCGTACCTCAAGCTCATCGGCGAATTGCCGCGCGAGTTGAACGGCACGCTCTATCGCAACGGCCCCAATCCGCAGTTCTCGTCGCCCGGTGCGCACTGGTTTGTGGGCGACGGCATGCTGCACGCCTTCCACCTCGAGAACGCACGCGCGAGCTACCGCAACCGCTGGGTCCGCACGCCGAAATGGCTGGCCGAGCACGACGCCGGCCGCGCTTTGTTCGGCGGCTTCGGCCGCAAGCTGCCGGATGCCCCGGCGGATCTCTCTGACGGCGGCGTCGCCAACACCAACATCATCTTCCATGCCGGCAAGCTGCTGGCGCTGGAAGAAGCACACCTGCCGACGGAGATCGAGCCGGGTACGCTGGCAACGCGCGGCTATCACAACTACCAAGGCCGCATCGCCGGCAGCTTCACGGCGCATCCGAAGATCGATCCTGTGACCGGCGAACTCGTATTCTTCGGGTACAATGCGGCGGGACCGCTGACCCCTGCCCTCTCCTACGGAGCGATCGATGCGTCAGGACGGGCGACGCGCTTCGAGCGTTTCGAGGCGCCCTATGCCAGCATGGTGCACGACTTCATCGTCACCGCGAACCATGTGCTGTTTCCGATCCTCCCCATCACCGGCAGCATGGAACGCGCGATGAGCGGACGGCCGCCCTATGCCTGGGAGCCGGACAAGGGCGCCTATGTCGGCGTGATGAAGCGCAACGGTACGGCAAAGGATATCGTCTGGTTTCGAGCTGAGGCCTGCTACGTCTTCCACGTCATGAATGCGTGGGAGGACGATCAGCGCATCATCGCCGACGTCATGCAGTTCGAGGAGCCGCCGTTGTTACCGCGTCCCGACGGTCGGCCGACAGATCCGGAGAAGTCGCGCGCCCGCCACTGCCGTTGGACGTTCGATCTTTCGGGAAAAACCGACCGCTTCCAGCAGACTTATCTCGACGATCTCACCGGCGAATTCCCCCGCATCGACGATCGCCGCGCCGGACTGAAGAGCCGCCACGGCTGGTATGCCTGCGCCAATCCGCGGCTGCCGATGTTCGACGCGCTCTCAGGCATCGTCCATGTCGACGGCAGCGGTAGACGGCTCGGCCATTATCTGCTGCCGGCCGGCGACACCATCTCCGAGCCGGTGTTCGTCGAACGATCGAAGGATGCGGCCGAGGGCGACGGCTGGCTGCTCGCATTGGTCTGGCGCGCGCGAGAGAACCGCAGCGACCTCGCCGTGTTCAACGCCACCGATGTCGAGGCCGGTCCCGTCGCGCTTGTCCAGCTCGGCCACCGCGTGCCCGACGGCTTTCACGGCAATTGGGTTGGGGCGGCGTAACGCCCTCCTCGTCATTCCGGGCGCGCACTCGGCGAGCCCGGCATGACGGCGCGGATGCATCACCAAGAGGTTCCACATGCACGTGCCCTCGATCACAGCAGCCTGCCTCGCCGTTCTCGCTCTCTCCTGCGCCGCGCTCGCATTCGAGATGATCCGGCTGAAGCGAAGCAGCCATACCATCTTCAACGGCGGCATCTTGCTCGCCGCGGCTCTTTTGAGCGCCGCAGCGGCGCCGATCCTGTCGCGCCTCCCCTGGGCGGAATTGGCCGAGGAGGCGTCCGAACAAGCCACTGCAGCAATTCATCTTCTAGAGGCCGCCTTCGTCATTTTGACACTGTAAAGATTTCGCTTGACCCAATTTTCGCGTTCGGCTACGTATCTTGACGTTGTAAAGATCGGCCTGACGAGGTGGCACATGGCGATTTTCCTGATCCTCGCGCCCTACGCCGTCTTCGCGTTGCTGATGCTGGTGACCTCGGCGACGATCAGCGTGTTCGCGGCCTCCGCGATCTGCCTCGCCACCGTTGCAATCGATGTCGCGCGCGGCCGCTCGGTGAAGATCCTGGCTGCAGGCTCGGCGACCGTGTTCGCCGCAATCGGCCTCTATCTCGCGCTGGTCGATCCCGGGCTCGGCACGCTCGGGGTCAAGCTGTCGGTCGATATCGGCATCTTCGTCATTTCACTCGGCTCGATGCTGGCCCGCCGTCCCTTCACACTGCAATATGCGCTTGAATCGGTCCCGGCCGAAACCGCGGCAATCCCTGGCTTCCTTTACGCCAATTACGTCATAACCGGCGCCTGGACCGCAGCCGCGCTGTTGATGGCCGGCGCCAATCTCGTGCTGCTCTACGTCCCCGGGCTGCCGCTCTGGTCGAGTGTTGCGGTCGCCTTCGCCGCCCGCAACAGCGCAATCTACTTCACAAAGTGGTATCCCGAGTATCGCCAGATCAAGTACGGTACGCCCGCCCGCGCATTGCCCAGCGCCCGCTGAACAGGATCGACGATGAAGGACGTATTCGCTCGCCTCGCCTCCGACCTCTTTTCCGCCATCGTCTTCCTCGCCGTCTACCTCATCACCGATAACGTCATCCTGGCGACATCGGTGGCGATCGCCGGCGCGATCGCGCAGGTGATCTATGCCCGCGTCAAGGGGCAGCAGCTCAACTACATGACTTATGCGAGCCTCGCGCTCGTTGTTGGACTGGGCGCGATCACACTCTTGACCAATGATCCCCGCTTCATGCTGGCAAAGCCTGCGATCGCGCATTTCGCGATCGGACTCATCATGCTCAAGCGCGGCTGGATGCTGCGCTACATGCCGCCGATCGTCGTCGAGACCGTTCCGGAATATGTGACGGCTGCGGGCTATGCCTGGGCGGTGCTGATGTTCGCGATCGGCGTCGGCGTGATCGCCGTCGCCTCGACCGGCGATCTGAAGCTGTGGGCGTTCTATCTCACCGTCGTCGCGGGCGGCGCCAAGATCCTGGCATTTGCCGTGCAATACGTCGTTCTGCGCCTCATCGTCACCAGCCGCCGGCGCGCCGCTGCCCGCGCCTAATTGCCCCATCGGAGCGTTAGGCAGGAGCTGCGAGTTGGGTTATAGGCTCGCCACAGGACTGGCCGCGGATCGTCGCGGCCCGCCGGGATTTGTTCGGGAGACGGGAATGGCCGTGGACGGCAACTGGAATCTGACCATGACGACGCCGATGGGCGAGCGCCAGGCGACGCTCAGCCTGAAGGCCGCGGGCGGCACGCTCACGGGCACGCAGGGTGCGGAAGGTAGTACCGCCGAGATTTTCGACGGCAACGTCAGCGGCGACAACGTCTCCTGGAAGGTCTCGATCACCAATCCGATGCCGCTCACGCTCGAATTCACCGGCACCGTCTCGGGCGACAGCATCAGTGGCGAGATGGGCATCGGCCCGATGGGTAGCTTCCCGTTTACGGGCACGCGCGCTTAAGGCCGGTCTGCCGTCCGCTGACAGCGACAGGGCGCGCCTAAGCTTTCCGCATCGTCATGGCCGGGACTGCCTCGGCCATTCACGTGCTCGCGGCAGCAAGAAAGATCCGTGCAATCCCGGGCATCACGGACTTCCGTAAGGGCACATGCACGCTCACGAGCGCGCAAGCAGGGTGCAGCCGCTAGCCCAAATTCAATTCCTTGAAGAAATCATTCCCCTTGTCGTCGATGATGATGAACGCCGGGAAGTCGACGACTTCGATGCGCCAGATCGCTTCCATGCCGAGCTCGGGATATTCGAGCACCTCGACCTTCTTGATGCAGTGCTCGGCAAGGTTCGCCGCGGCCCCGCCGATCGAGCCGAGATAGAAGCCACCATATTTCTTGCAGGCCTCGCGCACGGCCGGAGCACGGTTGCCTTTCGCCACCATCACCATCGAACCGCCCGCAGCTTGGAATTGGTCGACGAAGGAATCCATGCGGCCTGCGGTGGTCGGGCCGAACGCGCCGGAGGCATAGCCTTCGGGCGTCTTGGCTGGTCCGGCGTAATAGACCGGATGGTTCTTGAAATAGTCCGGCAGCGGCTCGCCCCTCTCCAGCCGCTCGCGCAGCTTGGCATGCGCGGAATCGCGCGCGACGATCATGGTGCCGGTCATCGAGACCCGCGTCTTGATCGGGTACTTGGAGAACGTCGCCAGAATGTCCTTCATGGGCTGGTTGAGATCGATCTTGACGACCTCGCCGCCGAGCGACTGCTCCACCTGCGGCAGGTATTGCGCCGGGTTGTGCTCGAGCTCCTCGAGATAAACGCCATCCTTCGTGATCTTGCCGAGCACCTGGCGGTCGGCCGAGCAGGACACGCCAAGCCCGATCGGCAGCGAAGCGCCATGACGCGGCATCCGGATCACGCGCACGTCGTGGCAGAAATATTTTCCGCCGAACTGCGCGCCCACCCCCAAGCTTTGCGTCATCTTGTGGATTTCCTTCTCCATCTCGACGTCCCGGAAGGCATTTCCGTCGGGCGAGCCGTGGGTCGGCAGCGCGTCGAGATAGCGGGCGGAGGCGAGCTTCACCGTCTTCATGCAGAGCTCGGCCGAGGTGCCGCCGATCACGATGGCGAGGTGATAGGGCGGGCACGCCGCGGTGCCGAGCGTCAGGATCTTTTCCTTCAGAAACGCGAGGAGCCGGTCCTTGGTCAGGACGGACGGCGTGGCCTGGAACAGAAAACTTTTGTTGGCGGAGCCGCCGCCCTTTGCCATGAACATGAACTTGTAGGCGTCGTCACCCTCGGCGTAGATCTCGCACTGCGCCGGCATGTTGTTGGCGGTGTTCTTCTCTTCAAACATCGAGAGCGGGGCGACCTGCGAGTAGCGCAGATTGCGGCGCAAGTAAGCATCGCGCGCGCCCTCCGACAGCGCCGCCTCGTCGTCACCGTCGGTGATGACGTTGCAGCCCTTCTTGCCCATAATGATCGCGGTGCCGGTGTCCTGGCACATCGGCAGCACGCCGCCCGCGGCAATGTTGGCGTTTTTCAAAAAGTCGAGGGCAACGAACTTGTCGTTCGGGCTCGCCTCGCCGTCCTCCAGGATCGCGCGAAGCTGCTTCAGATGGCCCGGCCGCAGGTAATGGTTGATGTCGCCGAAAGCGGCCTCCGACAGCGCCCGCAGCGCCTCGCGCGAAACCACCAGCATGTCCTTGCCCAGAACCTTCTCAACCCTGATACCCTCGGACGAGATCTTCTTGTAGGGCGTCTCGTCCTTGCCCAGCGGGAACAGCGGGGTGTGCTTGTAGGGCGGCACGGGTTTTGACTCGTCGGGAAAGGCGGTGGGAGCGTTCATAGCGGATCTCGGGGTTTGTGGCCTCATAGGCCCTCGGCATAGAGGCGTTCTAAGCCCATTTTGGACGGAAAAGAAAGGGACCGGGGCGCATGGGAGAGGGTGGCTAGGGGCTCGGGAAGGCATTGGCACAGCACGTGGAAAGGCCGGCGCCCACCCTTGCGCTTCGCGCCCGCCGACGCTTGAATGCACGCCGCAAGGGGCTTTTCATCATGACATTGAACTTGAACCTCCGCGGCGCGATCCTGGTCGCCGCCGCCATCACCGGCCTTGTGGCTCTCACCTTCCCCGCGCGCGCCGACCGCTGCGACGACAGCGCCAAGGAGCTGGCGAACCAGATCGATCGGCTTAAGGTGAATTTCCGGGCCGCCAACATCGTCTATTTGACGCACCCGGCGGCCAGGGAGCTGTCCGTCGGCTGCCGCGGGGACAAATATTCGATCGAGCTCTATGCCAAGGGCGATCGCAAGCCCAAGCCAGAGTTCTATGCGCTGGTGGGGTCGATGGCGGCGATCGTCTTCACCGTGACGAAGGACGACACCACGACGGGCGCGACACGCTGCCTGAAGCGGATGGGCCTGTTGCGCGGCGACAAGATCAGCATGCGCTACCGGCGGCTCAACATGGAATGCAGCCGCACCAAGTCGGACGCGTCCATCGCGATCACGCGCGGCAAGGACGAATAGGCGGAGCCTTGCACGCTCTTGCCGCGGCGCCGCGGTGCGAGCATCACGATGTTGCTCGCCACACGTCGTCATTGCTGTGCATGTTCACTAATTCGCTGATTGGATCGCTCCAGCGGAGGACGATCCGATGCGCGACAACAGCTATGACCGGACGATTGAGCGCAA
>NZ_JADPKG010000057.1:0-1364 GCF_023073875.1 Bradyrhizobium sp. 154 | reverse complement strand
TGAGCAACCGGCGACATGGGTAACAGTTCAAACCGACGACATGGGTAACACAATTCTCGTTTCGTTCAGGCCTGCTGTTGTTGGGGCTGTGGACCCTGGGGGCAACGCGCAGCGTTGTCCCCAAGGTCCACAGCGCTTTGGCGTTCTTAATTGATCCGCCCGATAAGCAATGGTGCCGAGCGTGACCGGGCCGTAGGTGACCGTTTGGCCATCCTCGGACGCCACCAAGCCTACGGGCTCGCCGGACAATGCCGCGCTGATGTAGACGAACTTGCCATCGAGCTTGATCTCTCCGTTGCGTCGGACCCAGCGAATGTCCTGATCGCCATACTCGGGGGAGCGTAGGATCCCATCGAAGCGACGCGGTGACGCTTTGTAGCGATCCGCAGGTGTAGCGTTGTCGAGAGACTCGTGTGGGCGTTCGTGGTTATAGGTGTGCTGGAACTGGCGCAGTTGCTTGATCTGCTCACGCAGGCTGCGCGCCGGTGGACTTGCCGCGTCCTGCAACAGGGTAAGATGCATGCGCTCGTGACGGCCGTTCTGCTGCGGCTTCCCGGGAGTAATGCGTTCCGGTATCACCCCAGCCTTGATCAGGTTGACCGACATTCTCGACAATCCGCCAGCGCCGACCGAGGCAAACGGAGAGCCATTGTCCGATCGCAGGTAGTGGGGAAGGCCGAACTCGCGGAAGGCCGCATCGAGCACAGGCCAGACATGCTCGGTGTCCGTTCGGGGAAGCGCCTGGCAGCGCAGAAGATAGCGACTGTATGCATCGGTGATCGTCAGTGGTTCGCATCGCTTGCCGTCACCGGTCAAGAACCAGCCCTTGAAGTCGATGCACCAGATATCGTTGGCCTCCTGGCAATCGGCAAAAGGCGCGCTCGACGGCGGTCCACGCCGTCGCAGTCGACGCTTGACCGTCAGCCCCTCTCGGTCGAACAGCTCTCCGATCGTGCTCGCCGCCGGCCAGTCCGTCTTCGGCGCGGCCCGTTCCAGATAGGCCCGCACCTTCAAAGGACCCCAAGTCGGATGCGCACGCCGCACTGCAAGGCATCGCTCAGCAATGTCGCCTGCAATCGATTGCGGGTGGTGCCGTGGAGCTCGTGAGCGATCTTCCAGGCCCGCAGGTCCTTCCGTCTCGAAACGCGTAAGCCATTTGTAGCCAATCCGGCGGCTCACGCCGAACCGCCGGCAGATCATTGCAAATGCTTCCTCGCCCTTTCGAACCGCCACCACAAACTCCATCCGCTCACTCACGGCACAGGTCTCCTTCCAAGCCATCGGCAAGCCCTCCTTGCCGAATAGTTGACCTGTTACCCATGTCGCCGGTCTAGTCTGTTACCCATGTAGCCGGTTTGGACCGG
>NZ_JADPKG010000035.1:0-508 GCF_023073875.1 Bradyrhizobium sp. 154 | reverse complement strand
GTCGCGTCGAAGCTGAGCGACTGGTCTTCATCGACGAGACCTGGACCAGGACCGATATGGCGCCCTTGCGGGGATGGGCGCCGCGCGGGTGCAGACTTCACGCCAAGGTTCCCCACGGCCGCTGGAAGACCATGACCTTCCTGGCGGCCCTGCGCCATGATCGGATCGATGCGCCATGGTTCATCGAGGGGCCGATCGATGGCGTGAGCTTTCGCACCTATGTCGCGAAGGTTCTCCTGCCGGTCCTTCGACCCGGCGATATCGTCGTCTTGGATAATCTCGGCAGCCACAGGAGCAAAGCAGTTCGCCAGCTCATCCGTTCGGTCGGCGCCAAACTGTTCTTCCTGCCAAAGTACTCGCCCGACCTGAACCCGATCGAACAGGTATTTGCCAAGCTCAAGCATCTGCTCCGCAAAGCTGCCGCCCGAACCGTCGATGCGGTCTGCGCCGCAATCGGCCACGCACTCGATGCCTTCACCGCCGACGAATGCGCCAATTACCTCAAAAA
>NZ_JADPKG010000114.1:0-129274 GCF_023073875.1 Bradyrhizobium sp. 154 | reverse complement strand
CGGCTCGGCGGTTATCTCGCCCGCGCCAGCGATCCGCCACCCGGCAATACCGTCATGTGGCGCGGGCTGTCACGCCTCACCGACATAGCGCTAGGTGTCATGGTCGGAGGAGAATTTGTGGGTAATTGAAAGGTTGTCCGAACGCTTACGAAGTGCGCGCTTCAGCTCTGCTTCGCGCACCTGGGGAGCGATGCTCCACACGATCCGCGTTGCGATGCGGCTTTGAAACTCGAAGAGTTCGGAGACGTCGCCGTCATAGCGATCTGCCCACAGCATGATGCCCGCTTCGATGTCCTTCAATTCCACCCCAATGCGGATCTGCTTGTCGGCTCGGCGAATGCTGCCGCTCAGGACGTATCGGACGCCGAGCTCTTGGCCGACCTTTTGGCTGTCGATCGGTCCATTGCGATAGGGCAGGGTTGACATGCTTGAAATGACGAACAGCCCACGCAGGTTCTGAAGCGCCACGACGATCTCGCCGGCGATCCCGTCGCCGGAGTAGTCGTCATCCGCATTCCCTCCCTGCGTACGAAACGGCAGCACCGCGATATAGGGCACCTTGGCCTGCCGGCTCGCCCTGCGGCCACCGCTCGACGGCAATCGCTCGACTTCTGGCAATACGAGAGAATAAGCGTGGACCGGACGCGCAAGGTGCTTGAGCCGGAGGGGGCCCAGGTCTTCGACAGGCACGTCGAGGCGGTCCTTAATCTGCTGGAACATCTCGTCGGAAAGCACCACGCCTCCAGCGGGCGCGGACTGCTCGAGCCTCACCGCTATGTTGACGCCCTTGCCGAAGATGTCCTCGGATTCAACGATGGTTTGCGCAACATTGAGGCCCATCCGAAAATGTATCTTGCGATCGTATCCTTCGCGGCTCTGCGCTGCAGCGATCTCGTGCTGCAGGGCGATCGCACAGCGCGCGGCATCGAGGGAGGAATCGAACGAGGCGAGAAATCCGTCGCCGGTATTCTTCACGATCCTGCCGCGGAAGGAGACAATGCACGGATTGACCACGCCAAAACGAAGCGCTCGCAGGCGGACGTGTGTGGCCTCCTCCGCAAGCTCGGTAAGGCGAGCATAGCCCACGACGTCGGCTGCCAGAATAGCGAGGACGCGCTTGGTCGGCGGCGCGCCGGCAACATCGATATCGGGATGGTTCACCGCAATGGCCCCGCTACCTCGCAGAATGGGGAGGAGGATAGCAGAACGTGAGGCCATTGATAGCATAGCCGAACGCCTTCCGGTTGAATCAAGTCAAAGGCTGACTTCCAGTTGCCCCGCGGCCAGGGCGTCTGCAACGAGCGTTGCGATATCGTTGCGACCTGCCCAGTTCAGCGTTGGTGAAGTTGGACCCGCTTCAGGCGAAATGGATCGCAGTCATTGCATCGACCGCAAACGTTGCTTGCTCGCGCGAGTGATACCGGCAACAGATGCCATCGCGTGTGAATTGCCATGACGAGATGTTATTCGAGCACCACCTCCGTGTACGGCTGGATCTTACACGAGGAGTGCAAGAGCGGGCTGTGAACCAAATCACAGCGCGAACCTGCAAATTACAATCACTTGCCTGCTGGTTGTATTCAAACGATCTGCACGATTCGTGCTAGGCGTTTGGGCGAGGCGTTCGATGATCGGTTCAGCCGGGATTGACGGTCGCGGACCGGCGAGCGCGCAGGACCGGTCTCGTGTCGCGGAGGCGGCGCGTCGCCACGCAATTCGTCGTCCAAGCGCCAGGACGCACCGCTCCTCCGCCGCGCGTCGCTATGGGCGATGTTCGTACCGCTCGGGAAGCTGCGCTGTCCGGGCCACGAAAGGCCAGAAGTGGCGCACCTTATGCTTACGCGCCGACCTCGCACTTCTTCATAAAACTGTTCTTGGCGGCGCCGGCGAGCGGCTTGCCGTCGGAGCCGACGGCCTTGGGTGCGCAGGCGTCGGCCTTGCACTTTTTCAGGAACGAGGTCTTGGCGGCGCCGGCCAGCGGCTTGCCGTCCTTGCCGACCGCCTTGCTCTCGCAGGTGTCCTCGGCGAAGGCCGAACCCGCTGCAAAGGTGGCAACGACCGCCGCGAGCAAAATCCGCTTCATCATGGATGTCTCCCTAAGCCAGAATGGCGGGAGGATTGGAGCCGGGAATCATGGCGCAATCAAGCGGGATGAGCGGGCGTCGTCCGGTCGGCCCTGCCGATTTTTTGGGCGCGACCGGCAAAGGCCTCCACTTGTTGCACTGCTCGCTGACCGGGCGGGGCGATCCTGCTAGCTTCGAGCGGTCGAGAGAGAGGGAGCATCGTGATGGACGCCGTGAGCCCCGAAGACCAGGCAGCCGCGGATCGGCATTCTCATCTGGTTCGTCCCCAAGACATGGACTGGCAAAAGACACGGTTTCCAGGCTGCGAAGCCAAGACGCTGCTGTTCGACCGCGGCAGCGGCCTGATGACCGCCTTGATGCGCTTTGCCCCGGGATCGGTGCTGCCCGATCATGAGCATGTCGGCATCGAGCAGAGCTACGTCATCGAAGGCGCGCTCGTCGACAAGGAGGGACCGGCCAAGGGGATCGTCTGCAAAGCCGGCGAATTCATCTGGCGCGAGGCGGGCAGCCGGCACGCCGCGTGGTGCCCCGAGGGCGCCCTGATCCTGGCGATCTTCCAGGTGCCGAACAAGTTCTTCGAAGCCGACGGCCGCGTCGTCGACGCCGCCGGCCAGGATTGGGACGAAACCTGGGGGCACACTGGCGCGCAGCGGGCGCGGAGCATCTAGCGCTCTCAGACGCCGCGCATGAGCAGGGCCTTGAAGTCGGCGCGTGCACGCTGCGCCTCGGCGCGCGCGACGTCCGAGGCATCGCCCATGCCGAAATAGCCATGGATCAGGCCGGGGCCCTCATGGTGCTTGACGCGGACGCCGGCCGCCTCCAGTGCCCGCGCATAGGCCGCGCCCTCGTCGCGCAGGGGATCGAACCAGGCGGTGGTCACGACCGCGGGTGCGACACCGGCGAGAGATGCCGCGCGCAGGGGTGAGACCCGCCAGTCCGAAGCATGGCGGGGATCGGCGAGATAATGGCCGCAAAACCATTCCATCGTGGCACGCGTCAGGAAGTAACCATCGGCATTCTCGGCGCGCGAGGGATAGCGCGCGTTCTCGCGCGCATCGGCATAAGCGCCGAGGACGTCGGTTACGGGATAGACCAATAATTGCGCGGCAAGCTTGATGCCGGCATCGCGGCAAGCGATCGCGATGGTCGCCGCGAGATTGCCGCCGGCGCTGTCGCCGGCTACGCCGACGCGCTTCGCATCGCCGCCAAATTCCGCGACGCGGTTGAAGATGTCACTGACGGCGGCGAAGGCATCCTCGAAGGCGCCGGGGAAGCGCGTCTCGGGCGGGCGGCGATAGTCGACGGAGACGACGACCGCGCCGGTCTCGATCGCGAGGTTGCGCGCCTGCCGGTCATGGGTTTCGAGATCGCCGGCAACCCAGCCGCCGCCATGGAAGAACACCACCGTCGGTGCAGGCGTGGAGCCGACCCGATAGACGCGTGCATCGAGCGGGCCAGCGCCGCCTTTCACCTTGATATCCTGCACGCTATCGACGCGCGGTGGCGGAATGGCCGCGCGCGAGGCAGCCAGTGCGCGCAAGGAATCGCGGGCGCTCTGTGGCGTCATCGTGGTGGGATCGCGCATCGGCATGAGCGGAATGATCTGGGCGATGACGGGATCTAGCGGCGCGGCCATGGCGTATCTCCTCGCGGGGTTCTTGGTCTTGCTTGCGGGTCAGCATAGATTTTGCGCGCCGCATCGGCAACCGGCGCTGCAACGCAGGTAGAACGGGCAGGGAGGTTCAAGAGGTGGAATTCGAAACGTTGGTGCAGTCGCGCCGCAGCGTGCGTGGCTTCAAGAAGGAGCCGGTGCCGCGCGCGATCCCGGCGCGGTCTGCCATTTCGATCTCGGTGCGCTCTGCTACGGCATCGTGCTCGCGGCGTGGGATCGCGGCCTCGGTTCGGTGATCAACGGACAGGGCATCATGCGCTCGGACATCGTGCGCGAGGACGCGAATATTCCGGAGGACGAGGTGATCATGACCCTGCGTCGCGCTGGGCTATTCCGACGACAGCTTTGCCGCGAATGCAGTTCGCTCGGACCGCGAACATAACGACGAGTTCGTGCGCTACGTGGGTTTTGCCGAATAGCACGACGTGAAGGAGATTATTCTCCGGCGGAAATTTTTGGCGCGGAGTCGTTAGCGGCCTCTTGCAATCTCGAAGGTGCGGGAGGAACAATATGCAGACTGAGAGGTTTGTTGCTGGCGCGAGGGAATTCACATGCGGCGGCTGGCTAGCCTGGTTCGACGGTTATTTGGTCCGCGAATGCGGCGCCCGATCGATGACGATCCAAGTCTTCCTTTCACATCCGAGGAGCTCGGCCGGCTGATCCGCAGTGGCAAGCACGAGGACATGAAGCTGCTGGCCGACGGCCTGGCCTGCCGGTCCATTCCGCACCGCGCCAGATATCGCGCGACGCACTGAAGCGCCGCGACGCTCGAGCATCGCGACGCTCAAGTACCGCGACACTCAAGTACCGCGACACTCCAGCGCCGCGACAAAGAGAATCTCTGCGCGCCCCGGCGACATGCTAGGATGCGGCCATCATGAGCAATCGCATCCTCGTCCTCTACGGTTCCTATCGTTCCGAGCGCATGGGCATCCGCCTTGCGAATTTCGTCATCAATCGTCTGCGCGGCCGCGGCCAGGAGGTCGAATTCATCGACGCCAAGACGATCGGCCTGCCGATGCTGGACCGCATGTACAAGGAATATCCCAAAGGCACCGCGCCGGAGGCGCTGGAAAGGCTGGCCGGACAGATCCGCGGCGCCGATGGTTTTGTTTTTGTCACCGGCGAATACAATTGGGGCATCCAGCCCGGCCTGAAGAACCTCACCGACCATTTCCTCGAAGAATGGTTCTGGCGTCCGGCCGCGATCGTGAGCTACTCGGCCGGCCGGCTCTCGGGCGCGCGCGCCGCGACCGCCTGGCACGGCACGCTGTCGGAGATGGGCATGGTGGTGGTGTCGAGCACGATCGGCGTCGGCCCGATCGCGCAGACGCTGTCGGACGACGGAGAGCCGATCGGCGACGGCGGCAAGGCGCTGGAACGCTCGTTCCCGCGCTTTGCCGACGATCTTGCGTGGTGGATCGAGGCGGCCAAAGCGCAGCGGGCGCGCACGGCGCCGCCTTATTGAGACGTCTTACGCCGCCCTGACCTCGCCAAGGAAGCGGTCGAACTGTCCGGCGAGATCGCGCGATTGGGTCGAGAGCTGCTCGGCGGCGCCCAGCACCTCCCGGGCGGCGGCTCCCGAGTCATCCGCGGCGCGTTGCACGCCGGAGATGTTGCTGTTGACTTCCTGGGTGCCGCGGGCGGCCTCCTGGACGCTGCGGGCGATTTCCTTGGTGGCTGAGCCCTGCTCCTCGATCGCGGCGGCAATCGCAGCGCCAATCTGGTCGATCTCGGCGATGACGTCGGCGACGTTGCGGATCGCGGCCACGGTCTCGTCGCTCGCGCTCTGGATCGCGGTGATCTGCTCGGAGATTTCGGTGGTGGCCTTGGCGGTCTGGCCCGCCAGCGACTTCACTTCGGAAGCAACCACCGCAAAGCCGCGGCCGGCATCGCCGGCGCGGGCGGCCTCGATGGTCGCGTTCAGCGCCAGCAGGTTGGTCTGCTCGGCGATGCTCTGGATCAGCGTGACGACGTCGCCGATCTTCTGCGCGCCTTCGGCGAGCGTGCGCGCGGTATCGCCGGTGCGGCGGGCATTGTCGACGGCGCGGGCGGCGATCTCGGTGGATTGCGCGACCTGACGGCCGATCTCCGCGATCGAGGAGGTCAGCTCCTCGGTGGCGCTGGCAACCGTCTGCACGTTGGTCGAGGTCTGTTCGGAGGCGGCGGCGACGATTGCGGCCTGGCTGTTGGTCTGGGCCGCGGTCGAGGTCATCGACTGCGCCGTGCTTTCCATCGTCGCGGAGGCCCGGGACAGACCGCCGACCAGCTCGGTGACCTTGGCCTCGAAGGCGCGGGTGAGGTCGTCGAGCGCCTGGGCACGGCGCATCTTGCCGTCGTTCTCGGCCTGCTTCTCGGCGGCGAGCCGGTCGGCCCGGATCATGTTGTCCTTGAACACCTGAACCGCCGCGGCCATCGCGCCGATCTCGTCGGAGCGCTCGGCACCGGGGATGCCGTCGGCAACCTCGCCATCCGCAAGCCGTGACATCCGCGTCGTCAGGCTGACGATTGGGGCGCAGACGCGGCGGCGAACCACCACAATGAGGCCGACGCTGGCGATCAGCACGGCAAGGAGGCCGACGAGGGCGACGGTGAAGCTGGTGCGTGCGGCCGAGGAGGCGCCGGCAAGGATCTGCTCGGCATTATCATAAAAGGCGTCGCGAACATCGATGATGGTGCCGAGACCGCGCTGCGTGGCGGCGTAATAGGTGTCCACGTCGTGTTCGTACTTGCCGCTGACCGCACCGTCCTTCACCAGCTTGAGCTCGCGGCCGAACTCCTCGACATAGACCGCGTTGAACTTCTCCAGCGCAGCGGCGACGTTCGCCGGAGTCGCCGGATTGCCGCGCAGTTCCTGTAGCGTCATCACGATCTGATCGTTGCGGCCCTGCGAGCGGCTGATCTCGGCCTTCTCGGCGTCGGTCGCCGGTTTCTTGCCGCCGATGAGATTCTTGTGCAGGCTGGAATTGAAGCCCCCGACGTCGCGCAGCGTCATGGCGATGTTGGCGTAGCTGGCCTGCCGGTAGGCGTCGCCGTTGAGAATCGCCATGCGGCGGACCTGCTCGTTGAGCAGCGCGGTCACGCCGCTGTTGAGCACGGCATTGTCGGCGACGATCTTCTTGGCCGCGTCCTTGCGGGCCTCTGCGGGCCCTGCGAGCGCCTTGTCGATGGCCTCCCGCAGCGCCGTGAATTTCGCATTGATGCCGTCGATGTTGCTGCCGATGATGTTGCCGTCGTCGAAGGAGCCGGGCAGCTCCTTGCGCAGCGCGTTCATCCTGTCGCGGGCACCGTCGGTCTGCTTGCGCAGCTTGTCCTGTTCGGCGAGCAGCGCAGGGTCGATCGTGGCGGGGCCGTAGAGGATGTTGGTGGAAAAGCCGCGCTCGGGGTTGAGATAGCGCGGGATGTCGCTGGCCGCGCGGACGATCGCCAGGCGGCCTTGCGCCTCGCCGATCCGCTCCATCGTCTGATATTTGGTCACGGCGACGTAGACGGCGAGGCCGCCGCCGACGGTCGAGAGCGAGACGATGGCGGTGGTCAGGAGCGTACCGATTTTCATGATCTGTCCGGCAATTGGCGCGGGGAGAATTATTTTGCTCGGAAGATAGGCAGCCGGTATTAATCTCGGGTTTACGCTGCCGCTCGTGTCAACTCAGCCGGATGCTCGATCGAGCTTCGCCAGGATCTCCAGCGTGGCGCGGTCGCGCTCGCCGGCGAAGTAGCGGGCGAGGGCCTGATCGAAAACGGGCTCATCGGAAACCGCACCGAACAGCGTCATCGACGAGCGGAATTTCGTATCATCCGGCGCGCCCAGGATCGCGTTGATGGTCCGCCCCTGAACGGCGAGCACGAGCCTGGTACATTCGATCAGGCGCCCCCCGAGGACGGGATGGGCGAGATAGGCCTGGGCCTCCGCGCGGGAGCCGATCGCGTAGCGCTGCGACATGGCGCTGACGCCGAGGCCGGCGACCTGCGGGAAGATGAACCACATCCAGTGAGTCTGCTTCCGGCCCCGGGCCAGCTCGCCCTGCACGTCGCGATAGACCGGGTCCTGGGCCCGGATAAAGCGCTCGAGATCGAAAGGATCGGTCATTGGATACCTTGGGAAAGCCCTGCCGGACCCGTTGCCAGCCCTTGCCGGCCGCGATTATGCCTAACTTTTGGCTCCCAATGTGGTAGCTGGTATAGAGTCTCCGGGTGGGGGTTGGGCACCCCCGGGGTCGATTTGGGGATCTGATGGTTTCCGACGCAGCACATGCCGGGAGGCTGTTGTCGCGCCGCCGTGTCGGGCGAGCCGAAGCGATTTTGCTGTCTCTGGCAGCGATCGCGCTGGCGCTTGGCGCCGCCGCGTGGGTCGCGGATATGGGCGATTCGTCTCCACTGGTCTCCGCCGCGTTGCCGCCGGCCAATGCCCCTTCATTCGAGGATCGCTTCGCTTCGGCCTCCGGTAATCCGCCGGCCCGCGAACTCGGCTTCCGGACGCTGGAGCGCTCCGCCCTGAACGCGGTCCAGCTCAAGCTTCGCGATGCCAAGGCCATGCTGGCTGAGAGGCTCCAGGGCGACGACTGGCGCTCGATCCTGACCGAAGAGGATCGGCCTGCGGCCGAGGAGGCGAGGCCCTCGCAGCGCGCCGACACCATCCCGATGCCGCGCTCGCGCCCGGTCCAGGCCGATCTCGCCTCCCAGATCGCATCCAGCCAAGCGTATGCCGACACTGGTTCACGGGTCGATAACCGCAATTTCTTCGAAAAATTCACCGACAAGATCAAGCTGGCCTCGCTGACGCCCGACAGCGGCCTGTTCGGCAAGGCGCCCGATCTTGCGGCCCTCGGCTACGATTCGCGGACAGCGGTCTATGACATCTCGGCCAAGGCGGTTTACCTGCCAAGCGGCGTGGCGCTCGAGGCCCATTCCGGCTTAGGCCCGCTGATGGACAACCCCGACCATGTCGATCGGCGCATGGTCGGCGCGACGCCGCCGGCAACCTACGAGCTGAAGCCGCGCGAAAAGCCGTTCCATGGCGTCCGCGCGCTGCGCATGACGCCGGTCGAAGGCACCAACGCGCTTGGGCGCGTCGGCCTGCTCACCCACAATTACATGCTCGGACCGCGCGGCGATTCCAACGGTTGCGTCTCGATCAAGGACTATGACCGTTTCATCAAGGCCTACGACAATGGCGAGTTCAACCGTCTGGTCGTGGTGCCGAGCCTGCGCGGGTCTGCGACCGCCTCGCAGCGCGCGAGCACTGATTCCTGATACTTGCGTGCCGCGGCGGGGCTGCCGTTTCCCCTTCGTTAAGTCGTCCTCGTCCAGAAGCAGCCCATGAGTGATCCATCAAACTCCGAGACCCCGCTGCGGACGACGTTCAAGATCAAGCTGAACGGTGACACGCTGGCGATTGCGACCGTCGGCCAGGCCTATCAGTTCCTGACCAATTTCAAGTCTGTGGAATGGATGGAATTCCGCTCCCTGCATGAGGATGCTGTCGAGGCGCTGGAGGGCGCTGCCGGTAACGCCATGTTGGCAGTGCAGGCAACCAACGCCGTGCGCGCGCTGTTCGTCAGTGCGAAGCTGCTCTGAGGGGCTCACAGTCCCGCAGGTCCCATGGACCCCAGCGCAATTCGAGGACGGACATCGTGGCCGAACGCCGATATGCTTGAGATTTAATTTTAGGGAGAGACCCCAATGAAACGCCGTACATTCCTCAAGGGCGGCGCAGTCGCCGGCGCGACGACTCTGGTTGCGGCCCCTGCGCTCGCGCAAGGCGCGCCCGAGATCAAATGGCGCCTAACCTCGAGCTTCCCGAAGTCGCTCGACACCATCTACGGTACGGCGCAGACGTTCGCGAAATACGTCGCGGAAGCGACCGACAATAAATTCCAGATCCAGACCTTCGCCGCCGGCGAGCTCGTGCCCGGCCTGCAGGCGCTCGATGCCGTCAGCACCGCCTCGGTGGAGATGGCGCAGACGCCGCTCTATTTCTACATCGGCAAGGAGCCGGCGCTGGCCTATGCCACCGGCGCGCCGTTCGGCATGAACCATCGCCACCAGGAATCATGGTGGCACTTCGGCGGCGGCGCCGACCTCACCAACGAAGCGCTCAAACCCTTCAAGGCCCACGCCATCCTCTGCGGCAATTCCGGCACCCAGATGGGCGGCTGGTTCCGCAAGGAGATCAAGACCGTCGACGACCTCAAAGGACTCAAATTCCGCATCGCGGGCATGGGCGGCCATGTGCTGGCGCGGCTCGGCGTCGTCCCGCAACAGATCGCCGGTGGCGATGTCTATCCGGCCCTCGAGAAGGGCACGATCGATGCCGCCGAATTCGTCGGTCCCTATGACGACGAGAAGCTCGGTTTCCAGAAGGTCGCCAAATACTATTATTTCCCGGGCTGGTGGGAAGGCGGAGCCATGCTGCACATGATCGTCAACGATGAGAAATGGGCCTCGCTGCCCAAGCAATATCAGGCGATCGTCAACCAGGCGGGATCTGCGGCCGGCGCCTGGATGCTCGAGAAGTACGACAGCGTGAATCCGGCGGCGCTGAAGCGGCTGATCGCCAACGGCGCGGAGCTGAGGGCATTCCCGCAGCCGGTGCTGGAGGCCTGCTACAACGCGACTCATGATCATCTGAACGAGCTCGCCGCCAAGAGCGATCTGTTCAGGCGGACGAAGGACAGCCACGACGCCTATATGAAGGAGCTGCTGTTCTACACGCAGATCGCGGAGAACTTCTACGACAATTATCTGCTCAGCAAGACACGCAACAAGAGCTGAGCGCGCAGCTCTCATAGGGTGGGCAAAGGCGCATTTGCGCCGTGCCCGCCATACCTTGCTCCACTTTGCCAGGGTGGGCACGCTTTCGCTCTGCCCACCCTGGAGAATTTTCGTGTGGCGAGCTACGCCGCGCCCAGCCCCAGCTTCGCATAGATCCTTCGCGCATAGACGCCGAACGCATCCGTGGTTTTCAGCGGCAGGTCGCGCGGGAAGGGCAGGTCGATCGGGAAATAATCGGCCATCTTCGCCGGACCCGCCGTCAGCACGGCGCAGTGCGAGGACAGGAAGACGGCTTCCTGGATCGAGTGCGTGACGAAGATGATGGTCTTGCCGCTCTCACGCCAGATCCGCAGCATCTCGAGATTCATCTGCTCGCGCGTCAGCGCATCCAGCGCACCGAACGGCTCGTCCATCAGGATCAGCTTTGGATCGTGAATGAAGGCGCGCGCGATCGCGGTGCGCTGCTGCATACCGCCGGAGAGCTGCTGCGGATATTTGTGCTCGTAGCCGGCAAGCCCGACCAGATTGAGCAGATCGTGCGCCCGCGCGCGCGCGGCCTTCATCGGCAGCCCGACGATCTCGGCCGGCAGCAGCACGTTGTCCAGAATGGTGCGCCACTTCAAGAGCAGCGCCTGCTGGAACACCATGCCGATGTCGCGGGTCGGATCGAACGGGCTCTTGGCGTTGCCGATTGTCACTGTGCCGCCGTCGGCGCCGTGCAGCCCGGCCAGGATCTTCATCACCGTGGTCTTGCCGCAGCCGGAAGGGCCGACCAGCGAGACCAGCTCACCTTCCTGCACGTCCATGGTGACGTCGGAGACTGCCAGGAATTCGGCGCCGCCGCTGCGGTAGACTTTCCGGACGCCGCGCAGGCTGATGAAGGGCTCGGAGCTCATGCCAGCCATTTGTTCAGGTGGGCGGCGACGAAGGCATCGTCGTTGAGATCGGCGTGCTCGCGACAGACGCGGTCGATCTCCTGCTTCTGGCCGGGGCTGAGGCCCTCGTTCGGATCGAGGCACCACAGGCCCTGCATCAGGCCCTGACGCCGCAGCACCTCGTGGCAGCCGGCGATGCAGCCGTGAAAGTTGTTGGCGACGTCGAAGAACGCGCTGTTGCAGTCGGTGACGCGGGCATCGAGCGCGAGCAGGTCGGCCGGAACGCTGTCCTTGTGCCGCGCGGCCTTGCAGCGCTCGAAGAGTTGTATGGCGCTCGCGGTCCACACCGACCAATGGCCGAGCAGGCCGCCCTTGAAGTAGGTTCGCGTGGTGATGCCCTTGTCGCGCAGGTCGAATGGCAGGGTGAGGTCGAGCAGGATGTGGTCGTCATTGCCGGTGTAGAGCGCGACGCGGTCGAGTGCGGCTGCGGCTGCGACACCGCGGAGCACGTCGAGAGTCCTATAGCGGTTAAACGGCGCGATCTTGATCGCGATGACATTGTCGATCGAGGCGAAGCGCTGCCAGAACTGGCTGGACAGGATGACACCGCCCACGGCCGGCTGGAGGTAGAAGCCGACCAGCGGGATCTCCGCGGCCACGGCCGTGCAATGCGCGATGATGTCATCCTCGGAGGCGCTCTTCATCGCGGCGAGGCTGAGCAGGCCGGCGTGATAGCCGATGTCGCGTGCGGTGCGGGCCTCGGCGGTTGCCTGGCTGGTTGGGCCGACAAGGCCTGCGACCATCGCCAATGGACGCTTGGTCCAGCTCGCGGCTGTCTCGGCGGCGAGCTCGAGCACGGGACGGTAAAGGCCGACGTCGCGGATCGCGAACTGCGTCGTGTGCACGCCGACAGCAAGGCCGCCTGCGCCGGCATCGACGTAATAGCGCGTCAGCGCGCGCTGATGCGTCTTGTCGAGCTGGCGCTCGGCGGTGAGGGCGAGGGGATGCGCCGGCAGCACGGTGCCCTCGGCGATCAGCTTGCGGATGTCGCTGTTGATCTGGCTGTGGTGCATGATGTCCTATCCGAATTCGGGGCCGGCGACGGCGAATGGCGTTTCTTCGGCGGCGGCGGTGGGTGGGCCGAACCGCATGCGCTGAAACGGCCGCTCGATGGTCCAGCCCGAGGCGGTCAATCCGTCGAGGAACGCGGGTTGCGAGGCGACAGCGTCGAGCAGGAGCGGGCCATTCTCGGATCCCGCAATCACGCGAACCAGAGCCAGCGCTTCGACGGCATGATCCGCGAACAGGGGGCCGATATGGCGCGCGGTTCTGCCATCGCGGACGAGCGCAATGCTGCTATTGGCTGCGACGATACGCGACCCGGCGCGCTGTGCGAGGGCGGTCAGCAGAGCGGTCCGGTCGAAACCTGTGGCGCGCTGGTCGCGGGCACAAAGCGCCTCGAGCGTTGCGGCCGACGGCGCCTCCGCAGATGCCGGCGTAGGTTTCATCAGCTTCAGCCGCCGCAATTGCAGGGTCGGTGTGAAGCCGAGGCGCCCGTAGACGGCGGCTCCGTCGGGCGTCGCATCGAGCCAGCTCGTGAGACCGTTCTTGCGCGCCGCTTCCAGGCAGGCATCGACGAGGCGTGTCGCCAGACCACGGCGGCGATGCGTTGCCGACACCAGCACCATGCTGATCCAGGCGTTGTTGTCGGAATACGGCAGCAGTGCTGCGGTCGCCACCAGTCGCGCGCCCTCGCGGATGCCGAACACGACACCATCGCGCAGGAAAACGAGCCAATCCTCTTCGGTCTGGTTCCAGTGCGCTTCCGTCGACAGCGCCAGCCCGGCGTTCGCATCGGCGACGCCGAGCTTGATGACGGACAGACCGTCAGTAGCGTCCATCGCGCACCTCGTATTTGGTGGGCTTGCCGAGCGTCGGCATGGCGCGAGAGACCCAGTCCGCGGTCCAGGCGATCAATTGCTCGGTGTCGACGACGGGCAAACCGAACAACTCGACCGCTTTCGACGTGTCGGTCAGCCATGCCGTCGGCTCTTCCTTGCCTGTCAGCACCGGTGCGCGGCCGAACCTCGCACCGAACTTCTGCGCGAGATCGCGCACCGCGAGGATCTCGTGGCCGCTGACATTGATCGGGGAGGTCGGTGTCGTGCAATGGGCGAGGCAGCGCAGCGCCTGGGCGGACGCATCGCCCTGCCAGATGAAGTTGACGTGGCCGAGGCTGACGTCGATTGGCGTGCCCGTCAGCACTTTCATGGCGATGTCGTGCAACACGCCATAGCGCATGTCGATCGCGTAGTTGAGGCGGAACAGGCGGCCCGGTGTTCCGAATTTGCGCGAGAAATATTCGAACATGCGCTCGCGTCCGACGCAGGACTGGGCATACTCGCCGGGCGGGTTCGGCGCCATGTCCTCGGTCGAGCCCTTACCGTCGACGGGGACAAAAGGATAGATGCAGCCGGTCGAGAACGCCACGATCCGGGACGCGGGGAAGGCCTGCGCGACCAGGGCCGGCACATGCGCGTTCATCGCCCAGGTCAGCGACAGATCGCCCTCCGCGCCGAACTTGCGGCCGGCCATGAAGATGATGTTGGGCGCCTTCGGCAGCGCGTGAATGGCGCTTTCGTCCATCAAATCGCAATTGATCGTCTCGATGCCGCGCGCGTGCAGCCAGTCCTTGACGCTGGCGTCGCTGAAGCGCGCGACACCGATGACGCGGCGATCCGGCGCGGCAGCTTTTGCGAGCCCCGCCAGCGTCGGGCCCATCTTGCCGGCGACGCCAAGGATCATGATGTCGCCCTCGACCTTCCCGAGGTCGTCGATCAGTGCCTGCGTCGGCCGGCACAGGAGCTCGTCGAGCGCGGCGACGTCAGGGATGGTCTTCGGCAGGGTCTGGCGGGTGAGCAACATGGATTTGGTCCTTAGTTCTGCCGTTGTCAGGTCCGTGTCGCGTCGCCAACCACGAACATGCGTTCGAGGGCGAGCACCAGGCCGTAGAGAGCGACCCCGAGCAGCGTCAGCAGCACGACGGCCATCACCATCGCGGGCGTGTCGAGCGACGATTGCACCTGGATCATGAGGTAGCCCAGCCCGCGCTCGGAGGCGATGAACTCGCCGACGATGGCGCCGGCCACCGCGAGGATGGCGCCGACCTTCATGCCGGAAAAGATGTAAGGCAGCGATCCCGGCAACTGGATCTTGCGGAACAGCGTCCAGCGCGAGCCGCGCAACGATTTGACGAGATCGAGCAGATCGGGCTCGACCTCGCGCAGGCCGCGCGCAGTGGTGAGCAGGATCGGAAAGAAGCAGATGCTGAAGGCGATCAAAATGTTCGGCACGATGCCGTAGGAGAACCAGACGATGAAGAGCGGGCCGAGCGCGACCTTCGGGATCATGTTCAGCGTCACGAACAGCGGCAGCAGCGCGAGGCTGAGCAGCGGCGCCCAGCTGAAGATCACGGCCAGCGCGACACCGACGAAGGCGCCAAGCGCGAAGCCGCCGAGGATCTCGATCAACGTCACCAGCGTGTTGGCACCCCAGGCATAGCCTGTGGTTGCCAGCGTCTGCACGGTGGCAAGCGGCGAGGGCAGGATGAATTTCGGCACGTGGAAAGCATCCACCGCGACCTGCCAGAGCACGAGCACAGCAAGATGCACGATCAGGATGATCGCAAAGCTGCGCGAGGTGCGGGCCGCGTCTCCTGTCACCGATTGCTCCCTGTTGCGACGGTCACTTGCCGTTACGACGAGCCTAACCGGCCTTGAGCGAAGTTTCAACCAGCTGGTTGATTAAGGCCGCAACGACTGCAGCACCAAATCGGCGACGTGCCTGCGGCGGGCGCGGCGCTGGGTGCGGCTCGACAGGTCCTTACCGAAGATCGCCGACAGCGTCGGCGTGTTGGAGAAGAAGAAATAGCTGAGGCCCGCAATCGAGATATAGAGCTGAACGGGATCGATCCCCTTGCGGAACACGCCGGCGCGCACCCCCTCGTTGAGGATGTGGGAGACGCTTCTCACCAGCGGGGAGTGCATCGCCTCCAGCCGCGTCGAGCCGCGGACGTGGCGAGCGCCGCCGCGGTTCTCGTCGTTCAGAAGCACGATGAAATCGGGGTTTGCCGCTAGATGGTCGAACGAGGCTTCGATCAGCCTGCGGATGGCCTTTTCCGGCGGCAGGCCTTCGAGCTTGAGCTTGCGCTCCTGCTCGCGGATGTCCTCATAGACCCATTCGAGCACGGCGAGGTAGAGCGCGTCCTTGTCGCCGAAATAGTGATAGACGAGTTGCTTGTTTACGCCGGCACGCTCGGCGATCTCGTCGACGCGGGCCCCCGCAAAGCCGTGCCGGGCGAATTCCAGCCGCGCCGCGGTGAGCAGCTTGTTGCGGGTGGCGACGGGATCACGGCGCTGCGGCACGGTGTCGCCAGATCGTTTTGCAGGCATTTCCAACCAAATAGTTGACAAGTTGAGGGCGGGCTTGTTGCATTGGTATCCTCACATGGGGAGAGCGACAAGCCGGGTCGCGGCAATGAGGAGAGGTGCGATGAAGCATTTGCAGGCGGCGGGCTCTGCCCTGGTCTTGGCGCTGACGCTCGCTCTGTGGGCGATGCCTGCGCGCGCGGGCGAGGCGGTCAATCTGATCCTGAACTGGACGCCGACGGCCGATCACTCGCCGTATTATTACGCCAAGGCTCAAGGCTGGTACGAGAAGGCGGGCATCGACCTGACGATCGAGACCGGCAAAGGCTCCGGCGTCTCCGCGGCCAAGGTCGGCTCCGGCGGCTCGCCGTTCGGCGTCGCCGATCTCGCCACCATGCTGGTGGCCAAGAGCAAGGGCGCTGACACGGTTGCGGTGATGAGCGTCTATGCCAATACCGGCCAGACCTTCTACTGGCTGAAGAGCTATGGCGTGAACGGCGTGAAGGACTTTGCCGGGCACAAGATCGGCAACCCGCCTGGCGATGCCTCGCGCGTGATGTGGCCGGCCTTCGCCAAGGCCGCAGGTCTTGCGCCAGATTCAGTCGGCTTCGTCAATGTCGGGCCGACCGCGAAGATCGCGGCGCTGAAGAGCCACACCGTCGACATCATCAGCGACTTCTACAACGAGCACGATCTGAAAGTGATCGAGTTCGGACCCGATCTCGGCTACATCAACTGGAAGGACATCGGGCTCAATCCTTATGGCAATTCGCTGATCGTCAACGGCGCTTATCTGCAGAAGAATCCCAAGGTGGTCGAGGAATTCGTGCGCGTCACGCAGAAGGCCTTTGCAGCTTGCGTCGCCGACGTCACGCCATGCCTGAAGGCGCTGCTCGATCAGGTCTCCGGTCTCGACAGGGAGAACCAGGAGCGCCAGTGGGAACGCATCAAGTCCCTGATGACCGACGAATTCACGACGACGAAGTCGCTCGGCTGGATCGACGGCGAGCGGATGAAGAAAGACTACGAGTTGGTCCAAACCTATCTCGGTATGGAGAAGCCGTTCGACGTGTCGACGGCGTTCACGACCAAGATGCTCGATCCCTCCATCAAGATGGATGCAAGCAAGGTGAAGAAGTAGGGGCTGTCCCCACATGCCGCGGTCATGCCCCCGCGCAGGCGGGGCATCCAATATGCCGCGGCCTGTCTAGCACCCACAACCATCTCGGAGTACTCGATCACCTGCCGCCGCGGGTGATGACAGCGGTGGGCTGGACGAGAGCGCCCGTCGGACGCGCGGCCGCGAGCCCGATGGATTCCACGTAGCTCCGCGGAGAAATTAACCGGCCATTAACCATATCCGCCGCATCGTTAACCATTCAATAATTGGGAACGAGTCGGCCGATATGGAGGCTGCAGTAAAAACTCAACGCCAAATGGTGCGCCTGCGGGGGCGCTCCTATGTGGCCTTCGTGTTCGTGCCGACCGTTCCGATCCTGGACTGGCTCCAGGAGATCGATGCGACGATCGCCCGCTCGCCGGGCTTCTTTGCCGGTCGGCCCGTAGTGATCGACCTGTCCTCGGTCGATCTGAGCCAAGCCGGCATCGGCCATCTCTTGACCAGCCTGCAGGACCGCAACATCCGCGTGCTCGGCATTGAAGGCGTGGAGGAGGCAAGGCTGACCCCGACGATGCCACCGCTGCTGTCGGGCGGACGCAGCTGTGTGGTCGAGCCGAACGCGCCCAAGAAGACCGAGACGAAGGCCGAGACCAAGCCGACCTCGCTGCTGCTCGAGGCTCCCGTGCGCTCGGGCCAGACCGTGATCTTCCCCGAGGGCGACATCACCATTCTCGGCTCCGTCGGCTCCGGCGCCGAGGTCGTCGCCGGCGGCTCAATTCACATTTACGGCGCGTTGCGCGGCCGCGCCATGGCCGGGGTCAACGGTCACACCAGTGCGCGCATCTACTGCCAGAAGATCGAAGCCGAACTGCTTGCAATCGATGGGTTTTATCAGACTGCCGACGATATCGACGCCGCCCTGCGCGGCCAGCCTGCCCAAGCCTTTCTGCAAGGCAACACCATGCGAATTACCGCGCTGAACTGACCAGAAGGAGATTTTTGAGATGGCTAAGGTACTGGTCGTGACATCAGGCAAGGGCGGGGTCGGCAAGACCACGACCACTGCCGCACTGGGGGCCGCGCTCGCGCAGCGCGGCGACAAGGTCGTCGTCGTCGATTTCGACGTCGGCCTGCGCAATCTCGACCTCGTGATGGGCGCCGAACGCCGCGTGGTGTTCGACCTCATCAACGTAGTGCAGGGCGTAGCCAAGCTGCCCCAGGCGCTGATCAAAGACAAGCGGCTCGAGAATCTCTGGCTGCTGCCGGCCTCGCAAACCCGCGACAAGGATGCGCTGACGGAGGAGGGCGTGGGCAAGGTCATCGCCGATCTGCGCAGCCGGTTCGACTGGGTGATCTGCGATAGCCCGGCCGGCATCGAGCGCGGCGCCTCGATGGCCATGCGCTTTGCCGACGAGGCCGTGATCGTCACCAATCCGGAAGTCTCCTCGGTACGCGATTCCGATCGCATCATCGGCATGCTCGATTCCAAGACGGTGCGCGCCGAGAAGGGCGAGCGCGTCGAGAAGCACATTCTCATCACCCGCTACGATCCCTCCCGCGCCGCGCGCGGCGAGATGCTGACCATCGACGACATTCTCGAGATCCTCGCCACGCCTTTGCTCGGCATCATCCCCGAGAGCCAGGACGTGTTGCGCGCCTCGAACGTCGGTACCCCCGTGACGCTGTCGAACGCGGACGGCGCACCCGCGCGGGCCTATATCGACGCGGCGCGGCGGCTGTGCGGCGACACCGTGCCGATGCAGGTTCCGACCGAGCGCAAGGGCTTCATGGATCGTCTGCTGCGACGGAGGGCTGCATGAGCATGGGTCTGCTCCGACTTCTGCGCGGCAACAAGGCCTCGTCTGCTCCCGTCGCTCGCGAACGGTTGCAGATCCTGCTCGCGCATGAACGAGGGATACGCGGCCAACCCGATCTGCTCGGGGTGCTGCGTGAGGAAATACTCGCCGTCGTGTCCAAGCACGTCAAGCTGGACCCGACCAAGGTCATCGTTCGGCTCGAGCGCGGCGACGACGTGTCGACCCTGGAGGTCGATATCGAGGTACCCAACGATTTCGAGCGCAAGCGCGTGGCGGTCGCGTAGGGGACGCGGCCGAAGACTTTCAATTGGGGTGGGTGAAGGCGGTCCGCCGGGCATGGCGGGCCGCCTTTGTCGTGAGGTAAGCGGAACGGGTCGCACGGCGAGATCGTTGTGGGAGACCCGCGCAGCGCCGCCGAGCCGGGCGCCGCGGTTTCCTTCAAACGGGAGAGCGCCCATGATGTCCGAGCTCCAGGTCCACACCGTCGCGCGGCAGATGCTGGAACAGCATGGATTCGCTGCGATTGCGAAGGCCGCCGAGCAGGCGCAGGCCTGCGAGGGCCGCGGCGAGGCCGAAGAGGCCAAGGAATGGCGTCACATCGCCGACGCCATGAAGATCATGCGCGGTCCGCACCAGAGCTGACGACTTAAGCGCGGACGTACTCAACGCTCGCCGTGATCGGTGGCTTGCGTCGAACGTCGATTCTGCGTCTGGGGCTGCGCCCGCTCGCCTGTGGCTTTGCAGGGAAGGGGTTCCCACGAGCCGTCCGGCGCCTGCTGATAGGCAGTACAGGGCGACGAAGTGGATTTTTCCTCGCTTCTCTGGGCGTCGGAATTCTTCGCCAGCACGGGCGCAGTCAACACCGTGGCGGCCGCAATCGCGCCGGCGAAAACGAAATGGATACTCCGCATGAGGGCTCTCCGGTTCGAATTCGAAGAGGCCGCATGCTGTGGAGAATTGTGACGATTTTTGGTCGGGAGCGTCGGCTGTTGGGAGCGTGCTTAACGCTGCAACAGCCGCCTTGTCAGCCGCCCTTGCTGCGGATCAATCCGGCGAGGTTGGTCTTCTGGGCCTCGCACCAGCCGGGCATGCCGAGGCGGCGCTGGTCCATGTCGGTCGCCTGGGTGGCGACGGCGACCTCCGCCATCAAATCATCGTCCTGCTTCTCGCCCATCTTGCCGCCGGTGTGCATCCAGGCGATCGCCTTGCGCACCTTCTCGGTGGTGCCATCAGGCAGGTGCATCTGCTGCGCCTTCTGCACGAGGTCCTGATAGACGAGATCCGTGTTGGGGCACTCGACCTTGGCGGCGAAGGCCTGCAACACCATCGTCACATAGGTCGACCGCGGCGGCGCGTCGGCCGCCTGGGCCGGCACGGCCAGCAGCAACAAGCCCGTCATCAGAAAACCGGTGCGCATCCTTGGTATCTCCTCCGTTTTTTGAGAGGCTAGCGTCCGCCGCGCTGCTCCGCAATGGTGCCGGGAGGCCATTGTCGTTCCTCGGCGCGGCGCGCTAGATTGGTCGTCCGCCGGCCCCGGAACGCGACATGAGCCTGTTCAGCACGCCATTCGATCCCGCACGCGACACCGCGCTCGTCACCGGCGCGGGCAACGGCATCGGCCGCGCGATCGCGCAGGCTCTGGTCGGCGAGGGCGTCCGGACCGTGTTTGCCGATATCAATGCCGAGCGGGTGAGGGTCGCGATCAGCGCGAGCAAGAGACCCGAACTGGCGGTGCCCTGGATCGGCGATCTCGCCAGGCTCGAGGCATGCGATGAGCTGCTGGCCGCGGCGCAGGCAGCGCTCGGGGACATCACGCATTTCATCCACAGCGCGTCTCCGCCGCGGCGAGAGGCGGACCATGCGCTCGCGGTCGATCGCCAGACCTGGCAGCAGATGCATGCCGTCAATCTCGATGCCGGCTTTCATCTGGCGCGCGAGATCGCGACACGGCTGATCGCCGCGAAGCGGCCGGGCTCGTTCCTGTTTCTCACCTCGCTGCATGCCGGCACGCCGCGCAACCTGCCGCACTATTCGACGGCGAAGGCGGCAATGGCGATGCTGGTGAAGGAGCTCGCCAAGACGTTCGGCCGCCACGACATCCGTGTCAACGCGCTGGTGCCCGGCGCGATCGCAGCCGGCGGGTTCGTCGCGGATGCCTCGCTGGCGCGGCACATTCCGCTCGGGCGCCTCGGCGAGGCCGATGACCTCGCACCGATGGCGCTGACCGTCTTGTCGAACAAGCTGTCCGGTTATGTCACCGGCGCAGCGTTCGTCGTCGACGGTGGATTGTCGCTGACGAATTGGTTCGAAGCGCCAGTGGTTGACGTATAGCTAGCGCTGCCACGCAGGGACGGGATCGAGCGGCGTGCGATAGACCTCGTTGTGATCGCGGTCCGTGACGCGCACCGAGCAACCCTTCTGCTGGAGCTCCGGCTTCACCTGCGACAGCTCGGTCGCCAATTGATCGGCCCGATCGGAGGCGACCTCGATGTCTTCGAGGATGATTCCACCCTGGTTCTTGAACTCTTCACCGACCACAAGATCGAAGGAGTAGTAAGGCATCCGAATTCCCCGGTGTGACGACCCAAGTTTGAAAAGCAAGTCTTCAACGGAAGTCTCGACACATCCGGCATGGTACCACTGAGTCGATCGTTTCGAATGAACCGGCCGCGCAATCTCTGTGCTTATGGCGCAGAAATGATGTGCAGCAAGCGGGTTCATTAAGAATTTATTAAATATGCGGCGTGATCATAAAGCATCGAATTGCAACAGAACCGGGCTCCGGGAACCGGCAGTTGCAAGAGAAGGCCGCCGGCATAGATCCCGACGGCCTTTTCTCTTCAGCGGAAGACACGCAAAGCATCGCTTCCCGTAATCGTCCGGACTCGTCGACTCGGACAGCGTAGGCGACGTTGCGACGCTGTGGTGTCGCGCTAGCGCAGCGGCATTGGCGGACGTACGACAGGTCCATCGTCATCGGCTACGGCTTGCGTCGTCGCAACCGGCGGCGGGACCGCGGCAGCCTGCGATGGCGGCGGAGGTGCAAGCGGTGCTGGCGTATAGGCCGGCATGTAGGTCTGGCTAACGGCCGGCTTGGGCTTGCGAACTGGCGGCGTCGCAGGCCGCGGCGGCAGCGCAGAGGTGCGGGCGCGCGGATCGGCCGGCTTGGTCTCAACAGCGACGGGCCTGGGCGCAGGCGGCTTCGCCATCTCGCGCGCCATCTGCTCCTGTCCGGCCTTCAGCTCGGCGATGTTGGCCTTGAGCTGCTCGATCTGCTGCGCCATCGCGGCGAGATCGTTCGTCATCGACTGCATCGACTGCATCGATTGCGCGGTGTCGGGCTGCGCTGTCGCGGGCGCGGCGGCAAGCTGGGTTGCAGGCGGCGTCGCAGATTGCTCCGCCGTTTGTTCGGCTGCCGCTGGTGCTGCGGGCGGGGCGGCCTGCGCCGCGGCGACGGGCGTCGTCTGCGACGTCGAAGACATCAGCGACGTCGAAGGCATCAGCGACGCCAATACCGGCGTCCATTCGGCGAACATTTGCTTTGCTGTGTCGCCATGCTTCTCCCAGGCAATCGCGGCAGCCGCGCTGCCTCCCGCGAACAGGAACGTGACGAACGCACCGCGCAGCCACTTGCCGACCCCGGATCGCTTCCGATGGCCGGCACCATCGCTGGCCGTCACGCGAACCGCCGTGTCGACTGAAGGTGCCGCGGCGGGTTTTCCGTAGACGACGTTGATGGTGGGCTCCGGCGCACGCGCCTGACTCGGAGCGAACTTCGGCTCCGGACGGCGCGCGAGCTCCGGCGCCAGCGCCGGTGCCGCGCTCCCCGGGCGCGAGTCCAGCACGATCTCGGGAGAAATCTGAACCGAGTCGTGCGGATCGTTGTCCTTGACCAAGTCCTTCACGATCTCGTCGACGATTTGCTTGCTGTTCAGCGTCGCCAGCATCGCAGCTCCTTTGAAGCCCAGATGTTTAAAGCCTTGGTCGTCCGCATTGGCGCGAGCCGATCATCTGTTGTGGTGGGCCCATCCCAAGTCCCAGGGAGCACGAGTCCAGCCGGGTTTGACCAAAGCAAGGCAAGGAGATGGAGATGATGCGACGCTCTCCTGCCGTTTGTGGTGATGGAACCCGCCTTGTCGAACACGTGTAATTGTTCCGCGTTCGCCTTGTTTTTTGCACGATTTTGACAGCATGTAGTGGCGCTGGGGGTGATATCCCGCTATCGGGGGCCAGCGGTGCCAAGATCTTTAATCGTTCTATTCGTTGCTGCTCTGCTGCCGCTCGGCGGCTGCATGCAGACGACTCTCTCCCCGTCGACCGACGCGAGCATGACACCGCGCGACCGGCAGCTGCTCGCGCATGTGCCTTACGCGAAGGCGAGCGTGCCCGAGCAATATCTGCGCCACATCGTCGACTACCATCGCAAGGAGCAACCGGGGACCATCCTGGTCGATACCGATGCGCGCTATTTGTATTTCGTGCTGCCCGAGGGCAAGGCGATCCGCTACGGCGTCGCGGTCGGCGAGGAAGCCATGGCGTTCTCAGGCGTCGCCCGCGTCGGCCGCCTGGCGGAATGGCCGGACTGGGTTCCGACGGCGGATATCCAGGCGCGGCTCGGGCCATATCCGGCGCGCGTTCCCGGTGGTCCGGCCAATCCGCTGGGGGCGCGGGGAATCTACCTCTATGTCGGCAACAAGGACACGCTCTACCGCATCCACGGTACCAATCAGCCCGAATATATCGGGCAGGCGATCTCTTCGGGTTGCATCCGGATGCGCAACGAGGACGTCATCGATCTCTATGAGCGGGTGAAGCTCAATTCGATGGTCGTGGTGCTGCCGCCCGGGCAGAACGCGCAGGCCGAGACGGGCACGCGCTGGCGCAGCTGAGGGCTGACCGATCGGTCGCTTCTGTCGCTCGCGATCATTGCCAGCAATCCGGCGACATGGGGCGTCGCGCTATTCCGGCCTGGCGATCCGCCATTGCAGCGTCGTGGCATTGCCGTTGGCATCGCCCGGCGCCTTGTCGGCGGGCGAGGTGTAGAGCGGGCGATAACGGTAGGCCCACATCTTGCTGCCGTCATTGCGGTTGATCACGGTGAAATCGCCGACGGCCTCGGCGTCGGCGGTCGCGGCGAGCGGAACCCAGCTCTCGGTGCACTTGCCGTTGCAGTTCGATGTCTTGCCGGTGGTGTCGCGCTCGTAATAGTAGAGCGTCATGCCCCTGAGATCGACCAGCTTGGGACCTTGCTTGGTCAGGACCACCTTCGCCGGCGCGATCGTCGCCTCAGGTTTCGGCGGAGGCGGAGAGTCGCCGCCATGGCCGTTTGCGAGCGCATGACTTGCCGAGAGCGCGATCGCCGCGGCCGCAACAACGAACCTGAACATCCGAAACCCCCGAGCCGCAAAGTTAACCGCGCGTTAAACGCCGAACGGGCCGACCGTAGCAGCCGAACGTTAGTTCCAAGTTTCGCGGCGCTGCGACAATACGTACAAAACGACGGGCTTATACCTCCACATCGCGCAGCGGCGCGCGACTGAGCTCGTTGCCGGCGGCAATCGCCTTGCGCAAGAGCCGCATCAGCTCCTCGCCTTCCTTCGCGGTGAGGCCGCGCAGCATGATGCGCTGCGCAGACTCGACGGCAGGCGTGATCTTGCGCAGCGTGCGCCGGCCTTCGTCGGTGATCTCGAGCTCGCGCGCGCGGCGGTCGCGGCTGGACGGGCGGCGCTCGGCAAGGCCCTTCTGCACCAGGCGATCGATCACGCCGGTGATGGTGGTGCGGTCGTAGGCGATCAAACCCGCGAGCGTCACTTGATCGAGCCCCGGATTGGCCTTGATGGTCGCGAGCGCGGCATATTGCACCGGAGTGAGATCGAAGCCGGCATCTGCGACTTCAGCCAGGAATACCGCGACCGCGATCTGCTGGAACCGGCGCGCCAGATGCCCGGGCATGTGGTTGTTGTCTTTCACTGAATTCTCCGTTTGGCAGGGACGGGGTCCGGTCATTTGACAAGTATACTGATAGTCAGCATACTGAGCAATATCCAAAGAAGCTGGCGGGAGAGGTGCTCATGCAATTCCATCTGAATGGATTTCAGCCGGGCGATCCCGAGATTGCGGATCCCGCCGAGCGCGTTCAAGCCTCGGGTGCAGCGGGCGCGGTGCCTGAAGAGGTCGATGTCCTCATCGTCGGCTGCGGGCCCGCCGGCCTCACGCTCGCCGCCCAGCTCGCGCAATTTCCGGATATCAGGACCTGCATCGTCGAGCAGAAAGCAGACCGCCTGCTGGTCGGCCAGGCCGACGGCATCGCCTGCCGCACCATGGAGATGTTTCACGCCTTTGGTTTCAGCGCGCGCGTGCTGAAGGAGGCCTATTGGGTCAACGAGACGACGTTCTGGAAGCCGGACGAGCGGCAGCCCAAGACGATCGTCCGCAGCGGCCGGGTCCAGGACGTCGAGGACGGGCTGTCGGAATTTCCGCACGTCATCCTCAACCAGGCCCGCATCCATGATGGCTTTCTCGACGTCATGCGGAAATCGCCGGCCAAGCTCGAGCCGTATTACAGCCGGCGCGTGCTCGATCTCGATGTCCATCCGGCCGCCGGTGCCGGCGATTATGCCGTGACGGTCCGCCTCGCCCGCGTCGATGCCGGAAGCGAGGGCAAGATCGAAACGATCAAGACGCGCTATGTCGTCGGCTGCGACGGCGCGCGCAGCACGGTACGAAAGTCGATCGGCCGGGAGCTGCACGGCGATTCCGCCAATCACGCCTGGGGCGTGATGGACGTGCTGGCGGTGACAGACTTCCCGGATATCCGCTTCAAGTCGCTGATCCAGTCCGCGAAGGACGGCAGCTTGCTGATCATCCCGCGTGAAGGCGGTTACATGGTCCGCCTCTATGTCGAGCTCGCCAAGCTCGAGATCGGTGAGCGCGTCGCCAATCGCAACATCAGTGCCGACGACGTCATCGCCAAGGCGCAGCGGATCTTGAGGCCGCATACGCTCGAGGTGAAGGAGATCGCCTGGTGGTCGGTCTACGAGATCGGCCAGCGCCTCACCGACAAGTTCGATGACGTGCCGGACGCCGAGATCGAAACCCGCCAGCCACGTATCTTCATCGCCGGCGATGCCTGCCATACCCACAGCCCGAAAGCGGGGCAGGGCATGAACGTCTCGATGCAGGACGCCTTCAATCTCGGCTGGAAGCTCGCCGCCGTCCTGCGCAGGCAGTGCGCCCCAGGCCTGCTGCATTCCTATTCGGCCGAGCGCCAGGCGGTTGCCAAGGAGCTGATCGACTTCGATCGTGAATGGGCGGGGATTCTCGCCTCCGCCGCGAAGGCCGGCGGTGCCGATGCGGCGAGGACGCAGGACTATTTCGTCCGGCACGGCCGTTACACGGCCGGGACCGCGACGCATTACCGTCCCTCGCTTCTCACCGGCACGGCCGCGCATCAGCATCTCGCGGCAGGTCTTGTGATCGGAAAGCGCTTCCACTCCGCGCCGGTGATCCGGCTGGCGGACGCCAAGCCGGTGCATCTCGGTCATGCGGCGCAGGCCGACGGCCGCTTCCGCATCTACGCGTTTTCGCCTGCGGAAGATCCCGCCGCAGCGGGCTCGGCCATTCGCGCCCTGTGCAATTTCCTCGCCGAAGCCAGGGCGTCGCCGATCAGGCGATACACGCGGGTCGGCGCCGACATCGACAGCGTGATCGACCTGCGCGCTATCTTCCAGCAAGATCATCGCGAGCTTGCCCTCGAGGCGATGCCGTCGCTACTGCTCCCGCGCAAAGGCCGCTACGGCTTGATCGACTACGAGAAGATGTTCTGTCCCGATCTCAAGAGCGGCAACGACGTCTTCGCCATGCGCAGCATCGACCGGAAAGCCGGCTGCATGGTCGTGGTGCGGCCGGACCAGTATGTCGCGCATGTGCTGCCGCTCGACGGCTTTGCTGCGCTTGCGTCGTACTTCGACGCCGTCATGTTGCCGGCGAATTGACGGCCCGGCTGCGCGCCGGAGCGCTGTGGCAATGAACGGCGAGTGAATATTGAACCGCGCGCGGTGTGCATTTCGATCTTTCGACCCGTGCGACCACCGTATGCGGAACGCCCGTTCCGCTTGCGCGTTCCGACTGGCAGAGGAGGAACACGCCATGAGACTCAAAAGCGTTTTACTTGCCGCATTGCTGCTCGCCCCGACGGCCGCGCTGGCCGCGCCGGGCATCGTCACCGTCTCGACCGGCCTGCGTGCCGGACCGGGCACGGGCTTTCCCTTGGTCGACCGCATCCCCGGTGGTGCCCGCGTCAACATCCATGGCTGCCTGCGCGGCAATGCCTGGTGCGACGTGAGCTTCTCCGACGATCGCGGCTGGGTATCGTCGCAATATCTCGAATACCTCTATCGCAACCACTACGTCTATCTCCCCGATTATGTCGAGGAGATCGACGTGCCCGTCGTCCCCTTCGTGTTGACCTCGTATTGGTCGAACTACTATGCGGGACGTCCCTGGTATCGCCGCCAGGCCTATTGGAATAATTACTGGACTTCGCATCAGCGTTTCGCGACGCGGATGACGCTTGATCCACGTGCGGCCCGTATCGGCCGCGCGGCAACGCGCGATGCGGCGATCGCACTCGAGCGCAGCGGCGTGCACGCCAGGGGTAATGTCGCGGTCACCGGACGGGATGCCGCCGTCGGGCGGCCCAATGCAATCGCCAAGCGCGACGCCGCGGTTACGATCGACCGGACCCGCGCCGCGCGGAGTGAGCGCATCGCGAATGAGCGAACCGTCGTGCAGAGCCGGAGTCCGCGCGACGCGCAGGCGCGCATGATGCACGACCATGCTGCGAGCCGTGCCGCCGTGCGCGCGCAGCCGATGGCGCGCGCCCATGAAGTGCCGCGCGTGTCGGCCGCGCCTGCAGCCCGGCCCGCGATGCCGCACGTCGCCCAGCCGAACGTCAGCCACGGCTCGCCGATGAATGCCCGAGCGCAGATGCCGGCGCCGCGCGCGGCGGCACCTGCGATGCCGCACCCCGGCGGCGGCGCTCCGCACATCAATGCGCCGCGTGGTGGCCCGCCAGCGGGCGGCCCCGGTGGCGGCCATCAGAAGCACTGACGTTGCTTAGGAAAGCCCGGCCCTTGCGCCGGGCTTTCTGCTTGTCGGACCCAGGTTCTCTGCGCATACAATTTAAGGAAGTTTTTCGCGAGCAGATTTCATCGATCGTAATATATCTACTCAAAGCTGTAAGCATCCACTCGGGGCAGCGGGGCACGGGAGGATGACGATGAGACAGAGTCAGGCGGAGACGCGCCGCCAAAATGTCGCGAAGCGGTCGATGACCAAGGAGGCCAAGCAGCTGTCCAGCCTGATTGCCGGACTGCGCAAATCTCTCGAAGCGATCCACAAGGAACGGGCGAGCGCAAAGCTCACCGGCGCCGAGATGGGCATGCTCGACGAGCGCCGCAACAATCTGCAGCTCACGATCGCAGCCCTCGACGATCGCCTGTCGGCGGTGCAGGGGCTGATCAATCTTGGCCGGCCGCACATCATCCGGGTGCACTAGCGACGCTCGCGCAGGCGCTATCGGTTCCGTGACAGTCGTGACGGCGCCGGGGGACGATTCGGCACGATGTGACGACGCGCCTGCGGCGCTGCACGCTTGGCGGCAAGCAAACCCGCAACAGCAGAAGCGCATCCCTGATGCGGCGCGCGCTCATCTTGTTACCGGGCTGCGAGCGCGCCGGCGCCGTACTGTCTGCGGATGGCACCAAATTGCCACGCTCCTGGCGAATTGCCGCCAAAGCCCGCTGCCACGAGAGGGGCGGGGTGCAGGGCAACGCCAGGGGATATGCATTGGCCTACAAAATGGTCGCAGAACGCGACAACGAGAAGTATAGCTTCGCCCGCGAGAGCCGGCTGCTCATCGTGGCCAAGGCCAGGGTGTGGGCCAGCGAGGGGTGGCAGGTCGTCATCACCGATCAGGACGGCAAGGCCTATGCGCCGCCCGAATTCGATCAGCTGTCGGCGGCGTGACCGCAAGGCGGTCCAGGGGACAATGTTGATTTCGCTGTTTCGACCGGGGCGCGGCTTGATCGCGCCCTTGATGAGTCTTGCCGCCGGCGCCGTCCTGACGGCGACGGCTGCAGCCGCGCAGAACCTTGACGCCGGCAAGTCACCCGCAAGGCTCTTTGCCGACGGTTGCGCGAGCTGTCACCGCACCCCACGGGGCCTTGCCAGGGGACGCTTCAGCCTGACGTTGTCCTGGTTCTTGAAGGACCACTACGCAACCAGTTCCGATTCCGCCAAGGCGCTCGCCGCCTATCTGGAGTCGGTCGATGGGCCGCCACCCCGTAATGCGGCCAAGCCTGGCGCAAAACCGCCGCGATCCGCGCAGCGTCCGCCCAAACCGGTGCAGGGCCAGTAGCGCGTGCCGGGACTGCCGGGCGTCAATGCACCGTCGTCTCCGAGAACAGGTTGATCACCACGACGCCGGACACGATCAGGGCGATGCCGACGAAGGCGGCGCCATCGAGCATCTGGCGGAATAGCACGAAGGACACCGTGGCGGTCAGGATGATGCCGGCCCCGCCCCAGATCGCATAGGCGATGCTCAGGGGGATGATGCGGATTGCCGCCGACAGCGCATAGAACGAGGCGACATAGAACAGCACCATCGCCAAGGTCGGCCAGGGTCGCGTGAACTGAGCGGATTGCTGCAGGAAGGCGGACGCCGTGACTTCGAACACGATGGCAAGTGCGAGCGCCGCGTAAGCATTGAAGGCGGAGGTCATGAGCCTCTCGGCGTAAGAAAGATTCTGTGCGGTATACGTCGAGCCCCCTGGAACGGGCTTTTGCCGTGAGCAGGTAACACGCGTGAGTGACGAACCTGCGACACCGATTGGAATGCGGACAGGACGATGACGCGGCCGAGGCAACACGAAGCCGCCGCGCGATCCATCGCGTGGCGGCACGAGATGCCGCGGTGCGTCGACACGGCGTCAGTTGATCCGCACCGACAGCTCGACGTCTTCGGCAAAGGCCGTGGACATGTAGCCGTTTCCGGGCTTGCGCACACGCGCCAGATAGTCGGGGCTGTCGTCGGCGTTGTCGGCGACGATGATCGCGCCCGGCCTGAGATGGCCTTCGAGCAGATCCAGGATATCCGAGTAGAGCGCCTTGGCACCATCGAGCAGCACGAGGTCGATCGTATCGGGCAGATCGGCACTGAGCGTCTTCAGCGCATCGCCCTCGCGGATTTCCACGAGGTCGATTACACCGGCGGCCGACAGGTTGTCCCGCGCCCGCGCTGCCTTGGACGGCTCGAACTCACTGGTGATGAGGCGGCCGCCGCCATTGTCACGCAGAGCTGCGGCAAGATGCAGGGTCGAGATGCCGAACGAGGTGCCGAACTCGACGATTGCCCTGGCGCGGGAGCTGCGGGCCAGCATGTAGAGCAGGCTGCCGGTCTCGCGCGAGACCGCGAGCGGAGCGTCCCTCAGGCGTCCATAGAGGTCGCGGTAAGCGGTCTTGCTGCGCATCATCCGCGCCCGGTCGGCATCGGACAAGTCGGCGATAGCGGCCAGCGTTGCGCTGCTTGCAGCTTCGGCCTCGTCGAACAGTCGATCCAGCAGCGGCGTAAGCGATGTGGTGGTTGGGGTGGTCATTTGGCGTCTCCAGAGTTCGCGGCGAAGCGCGTGCTTGCGCGGAGACCGAAATACGACTAATTCGTCGCATTTCCTATTCGCATTGCTCGCAGGCACCATGGCCGACCGTCGAAGTCGTTCAATTTCCTCGCGAAAACAGCCGCAACAGGCCCGCTCCACCGGGCTGGTGGCGGCCATCCTGGATGCCGCTATTCAGGTCTTGGCGAAGGAGGGGGCGCAGCGTTTCACGACGGCGCGGGTGGCGGAGCGGGCCGGGGTGAGCGTTGGATCGCTCTACCAATATTTTCCGAACAAGGCGGCGATCCTGTTCCGCCTCCAGAGCGACGAGTGGCGGCGCACCAGCGAGCTCCTGCGCGGCATCCTGGCGAACCGGGCGAGGCCCCCGCTGGCGCGGCTGCGCGCATTGGTCCATGCCTTCATCCGCTCCGAATGCGAGGAGGCTGCGATCCGCGTCGCGCTCAGCGATGCCGCGCCGCTCTATCGCGACGCGCCGGAGGCGCAGGACGCACGGGCGGCCGGCGAGGGCATCGTCGCCGCCTTCATGCGGGAGGCGCTGCCCAAAGCCTCGGATGCGACGCGCACCCTCGCCGGCGAGCTGATCGCGACGACGCTCAGCGAGGTCGGCAGGAGTTTTTCGGAAGAGACGCGGAGCGAGGCGGAGATCGCAGCCTATGCCGATGCCATCGCCGACATGTTCTGCGCCTATCTTACAAGGCTGGCGCGGCGCTGAGGCATTGCCGGCACGTGGTGCCGCAATCCTGTAGCTAGGATGGAGGTGCGCTCTATCTCGGCTATGATTGCTGCACTTGCCTTGCGTAGTATTTGCCCCTACGGACTCTGATGCTCGTCATCTCCATTCAAAGTCAGGTGGTCCACGGCCACGTCGGCAACAGCGCGGCTGCCTACGCCGTGCAGGCGGAGGGTGTGAATGTCGCGGCGGTGCCGACGACGCTGCTGTCGAACCATCCACGCTATCCGAGCCTGCGCGGGCGGGTGCTGGAGACCGAGCTGGTCGCCGATCTTCTCAGGGGCGTAGAAGAGCGCGATCTCGTCGACGAGGCGGCCGTGGTCGTCACCGGCTATCTCGGCTCGCCCGGCAATGCCGCCGTCGTTGCCGATTTCGTCGAGCGGGCCTTGGTGCGCAATTCGAAGCTCGTCTATCTCTGTGATCCCGTGATCGGAGACGATGGTCGCGTCTATGTCGCCGATGGAATTCTGGACGTGCTCCGGCGCCGGCTGCTGCCGGCCGCGAACCTGACCACGCCAAACCGGTTCGAGCTCGAGCTGCTTGCGGGCCTCACGATTGCCGATGCGCAGGACCTGCGCGCGGCCTGCGCGGCACTCGCGGGACAGGCCGGCCTCGACGTCGTCGCCACCGGCTGCACGCTGGCGGACACGCCCGAAGGACAGTTGGAGACGATCCTCTGCGCCGAGGGCCATTTGTCGCGCTTTGCCACGCTGCGTCTGCCGATCCGGCCCTATGGCACGGGCGACCTTCTCACCGGCCTGATCGCGGCGCATCTCGCCAAGGGGCTGACGACGGAGGTGGCAGTGCGGCTGGCAGTCGAAACCATCTTTGCGGTGCTGGTGCGCACGCAGGAGGCCGGCACAGCCGAGATGCGTCTCGTGCCGCTGCCCACGCCGGCCCGCAAGCCGTAGCTTCAGGTCGCGCGTTTGCCGGCCGATTGCGCCGCCTTCTGCGATTTTGCCGGGCTCTTCTGCTCACGCATGGCCTGTGCTTTGGGCGGCTTTGCGTGGGCCGCAGCGCGCACTTTGCTGGGCTTCGCGTTGGCGGCTTCCTTGCGCTCCGCCGTGCCCCGGCGCGAGATGTATTCCTGGCCGTCGATCGGGCCGACATGCGGCGGATCGCGGCCGAGATAGGGCCGGCCGATGCCGAATGCCTTGCCGTTGGCATCGACCCACTTCCACAGGATTTCAGTCGAGACCCAGCGCTGCGCGCGATTGCTACCCTGGGTGCTGACGATGTCGGCGGCCATGCCGTGCCCGTAACCACCACGCGTGCTGCCGCCGTGATAGGAGCGGTCGGAGGCGGCCTTCAGGCCGCTCGCGATCGACTGGCGATAATCGTCACGGAACGCGCTGGTGATGCCCGGCGAGAGGCCGGCGGCTTCGGCGGCGAGCAGCGTCCGAAACAGCTTTCGCTTGAAGCTCTTGTCCATGCCGCCGATGACGTAATCCATCATCGACATGCCGGCATGCTCGGCCGCCTTGGGATCCTTCCAGCCGAAATCCTCGTCGACCAGCTTGGTGAAGCTGCGCATCACGGTCACCGTCTTGCCCTTGCGCTTGACGGTGACGGCGCGGCGTTCCTGCACCTTGATCGAATCCTCCTTAGGCGTGCGCTGGTAGAGCGCCCAGAGATAGCGATCGATGCAGGCGTCCACGACGAAGCATTCGTCGAGCACGGCGACGGTGTCCGCGGGTGGCGACGCCTTGCTTGCAACGGGGGCGGATCCGCTCGCGATCGTGGCGGGGGACAACGCGTCCGTGGTCACGATCTCGGTGGGATCGGCAGATGCGAGTTTGAAGGGCTCTGGCGCCGGCGCAGGCGGAGCCTCGCTGACGCTCGGTGCTGGTTCAAGCGAAATTTGAGGCGCGGGCGGCTCCGCCGACAATATCAGCGCGGGATCGGCCGACGCGAGCTGGACGGCGGGGGCAGGTACCTCCGCCTCCGGCGTGGCTGCCGCTTCGATCGTTACGAGGCTCGCCGCAGCCGCCGCAATGTCGGCGGTCAAGGCGACACCGTCCTCGATGGTCGCAGCGCGCGGGACGTCGGCGAGGTCGAGGCGACCGAGATCCTTCGCGCGCGAGACGGCAGCCGCATTGGCGCCGCTGTTCTCGATAAGGGCTGGCGCGTAGGCCGACAGGGAGAGCACCAGCCAAGCAGCGAGAACAGCGGAGGGGCATGAGACCGCCACAAGAAGAGACCGCCGATCATTCATGATCCCTGCCTCCAAACGTTCTGTTCGAACCAGTCTTGTTCGAACAGTCATGATGCAAACAGACTTGATGCAAACAGTCTTGCACGGAAAGGCACGCAGCACGTCAATTGTTCGGAAGAGGGTGTGGCGGCGCAATGGCGTAAATCAACGAAAACGGGCTTTTCGAAGAGGTGTTGCGAAGTTGCAACGCGGGTTCCATGGCGGCCGCATGTGCGGCTGCGACGGAATGCCTGCAACCAGCCGGTTTGTCGTCAAATTGAGCGAACCCCATTTACTCAATCTTGGATTGCTTTAATGCACTTTTCGCGGGCCCGCAATTTCTGGTAGCAATAGGAAGGCACGTCAGTGAAGTTGAAATGCAAATGGGCCGAATTCGTCGCCAATGAATCCGGCGCCACTGCGATCGAGTACTGTCTGATCGCGGCCGGCATCGCACTCGCGATTATCGAGATCATCTATGCGCTCGGCACCAACCTTGTCGCAAAACTGCAATCGCTCGCGACCGCGCTGAAATAGGCGGTCAAGGGGTTCGCGATCGGCTGTTTGACAAGACGCCTGGCGCTTCGCGGCAACTTTGCGCACGGCCGTGCGTTGATCGGCCCATGAGCACGCATTCCTCGCTTCGTCCCATGGACGACTTCGATCCCACCGAGCCCGCCATCCTGCACGATCGTCTGTCCGACACGATCATTACCTGGCCCGCCGAACAGGCCGATGACTACCGGAAGGCCAGCCGGCCACGTGAGGATGGAACCGTAGCTTGGAAGGCCTACCTCTTCGATGGTTGGGGCAACGTGCTCGGCGGCTGACCTCCGCCCGCAAAGCGCGATGGCCCGGCCGGCGTGATTCGGCCAAGACTTTGTACGCATTAAGCATATCGCCATGCGCTGCGTGCGCTGTTGCAATGCAACAGCGGATGTCGCAATGCAGCATGACGCGCTTAAATGTGCTCGGAATCTTCCATCAGGAGCATCACCAATGAACAAGAAGACTTTGACGATCGCCGCCACCGTCCTGACGATCGCGGGCGCGACTTCGGCTTTCGCCGCTGAGCTGCCGACCTATGAGGCCAACGGATTTCCGGTCTCGCCCTTGCAGGTGCGCGTCCTCGGTGCGGCCCATGTCGAGCAGCAGGTCGCGGCGCCCACGACGGTTGCTTCAGTGCACCAACTGAAGGTGCTCAGCCCCCACAAGGTCAAGACTGCGGACGTCACGACGGGCGCAGCCCGCTGAGTTGACATCGCATGAAGGGCAGGCGGGTCTCGCCGCGCGCGCCATCCGCCCCCTCGTGCGACCATGAACGACGAAATTGGACGCGCGCGCAGGCTCGACGGCGAGCGGCCGAAGAGTTCGGCGAGCGGCGTTGAAGCGGCGCAGGCAGCCGAAGCCGGCCTGGAACGCGATCTCAGTTATAGTGTGATCACCGGCATCGAGCAGGCGCTTGGCGCGTTGCACGCGCAGCGTCTTGGCAAGCGGATGCGGCGTGGCGCCGACCTTGCGCTCGAACAGCCGCGCCAGATGGCCGCGACGCAGCACGCATCGCGGCGCTGTTCACCGATGACGCCGAATGGATCGCGCCGCAGGGCAACGCCACCGCAATCGCGCTCGGTCACACCGACCACTTGGTGGGCGCGCGAAGCGATAGCGGCGGGGATGGGGAAAACAAGGGAAATCCGGCCTTTGCCGGGCTCGGCAAACTCCCATCATCGTGACGCAGCAATTGACGACGATGGCTTGCGCTCCTCCTTACCCGGCATAGGTAATCGGAAAGCGGATGTCCGCGTCACCCCCTTCCATGTAACATCACGGCATGAGCGAGATCGAAACCCTGTTCGGTGTCCTGCGCCAGTCGGCCGACGCGCCCGTCGTCGACATGCTCGAGCGCATGGTGCGGGAGGGACCGGACCATGCCCTGTGCAAGATCAATGCGCTGCATCTGGCAAGGATGGCCAATCTCGGCGAAGAGCAGGTGATCGCGGGGCTGCTGCATGCGGTCGGGCTCGGCATCCTCGAGATGACCTGGAGCGTGATGTGCCCGAGCTGCGCCGGCGTGCTCTCGGCCAACAAGAGCCTGAAGACGGTCAACAGCCCGCAATATCACTGCGCCTTCTGCGCCGCCGGCTATGAGACGACGCTCGACAATTTGGTCGAGGTGACCTTCGCGGTCAGCCCGCGCGTGCGCAGGATCGCCGCGCACAATGCCGAGGAGCTGCCGCTCGCCGAATATTACCGCCAGGTGTTCTGGAGCTCGGCGATCGAGCTTCCGCCCGACCTCGACGGCCTGCTTCGCGAGCTGACCCTGGAATCCGTCGACCTGCCGCCGGGCGAGCGCGCCATTCTCTCGCTGCAAGTGCAGCCGGGCATGCTGATCGTGTTCGATCCCGTGACCCACACCGCACAGTATATCGAGGTGAAGGGCGAGGAGACGGCCGAGCGCCAGACCCTGTCGTTAATCTTGAACAGGACCGAGGTCCCGGTCGACGCCGTGAGCCTGCGCCCGGGCCCGCTGCGGCTGACGCTGGAGAACCGCACCGACGGCCGCGTACTGCCGGCGGTGTGGGTGATGAACCAGCGGCTCGATGATCTCCTGACCCGGCGCAAGCCGAGCCTCACCGCAAAGCGCCTGCTCACCAACCAGACCTTTCGCGATCTCTATCGCACCGATACGCTCGCGATCGGCCAGCGCCTCAAGATCCTCAGCCTGACCTTCCTGTTCTCGGACCTGAAGGACTCCACCGGGCTTTACGAGCATGTCGGCGACCTCGTCGCCTTCGATCTCGTCAATGAGCATTTCCGCCTGCTGCAGGAGATCATCGCCTCCGAGCAGGGCGCGGTGGTCAAGACCATTGGCGATGCCGTGATGGCGACCTTCGAGACGCCCGATCGTGCCATCGCCGCCGCGATCCGCATGCGCGAGGCCATGAGCGAGCTCGGCGCCCAGCGTCAGCACCAGGGCCTGCTGCTCAAGATGGGCATTCACGAGGGCTCGTGCCTCGCCGTCACCCTCAACGGCCAGCAGGATTATTTCGGCCAGACCGTGAACATCGCCTCCCGCGTCCAGAGCCTCGCCGCCTCGCGCGCGATCGTAGTGACGGAGGCGGTGGTCGACAACGCCGAGGCGCGGACGCTGCTGGAGGCCGGCGGCCTCAACCCGACGCGTCGCAGCGTCGCGCTGAGCGGGATCGCGGACAAGGTGTCGGTGTACGAAATCCCGTAAGACCGTCGCCCGGCGCGCAAGCGAAATCCGGGACTGCACCTGCGGCGCCATCCCGGATTGCGCGACGCTCCATTCGGGCTACGCTCGCTGCGCAACCGCGCAACGAGTCCATCATGACCTTCCTCCTCAACATCGACGTCCCCGACGTCGCGCAAGCGACGACCTTCTACACCGAAGCATTCGGCCTGACGGTCGGCCGCCGCTTCGACGCCGACTTCGTCGAGCTCTTGGGTTGGCCGGCGCCGGTGTATCTGCTCACCAAGCAGGCCGGCACAATCGGCGCCGGCGGCGATCGCCGTCGCTACGCGCGGCACTGGACGCCCGTGCATATCGACGTCGTCGTCGATGATGTCGATGCCGCCGTCGAACGCGCGCTGCGCGCCGGCGCGATCCTCGAAGTTGTCGCAAGCGATGCGCCCTATGGGCGGATCGCGATGCTGGCCGATCCGTTCGGGCACGGCTTCTGTCTGCTGGCGTTCAGCGAGCGCGGATATGACGCGCTGCTCGGGGCTTAGGTCGAGCGGGGCGGAGCCGGTCAAAGCAAAGTTGTGAAAACAACCCCATGCACAGTAGAAAACATGAGGGATTTCAGAGTTCTGCAAGTCCGAATATTTTTCCGATCGGGCGAGCAGGGCACGTGGCACCGATGCTCCGGGCCGACTTCGGCGATCCCGAATAGCGTTTGACTCGTCGGGCAAAACAGGGGCAGACTGGCATGATGGCGCCGGTGCGACGGAAGCTGGTGCGTCGCCAGGCCGTGGGGCGAGATGCCAAAAAAACTCAAAAGAAAACTGAAGACCTATCAGACTTCGCTCGGCTTCTACGACCAGGCGGTCGCCGCGCCCTCGATGAAGGCAGCGCTGGAGGCGTGGGGCGCCAGCTCCAACCTGTTCCATCAAGGCGTGGCGAAAGAGACCGACGACCCCGACATCGTCGCCGCGACCATGGCAAGCCCCGGGGTTGTGCTCAGGCGTCCGGTCGGCTCGGACGGCCCGTTCACCGAAAGCGCCGAACTGCCGACTGACCTCGGCGACGGCGAGGCCAGGCCGAAACGTAAACCCAAGCCAAGCAAGCGTCCGGCCAAGACGGCAAAGACACCGTCCCGCAAGATTGACGATCGACAGGCGCGCGAGGCCGCCGCGGCGTTCGAGAAGGAAGAGCGGCGGCGCGAAGCCGAGCGCAGGAAAGAGGAGACCGCCCGCGCCAAGGAGCGCGCACGCCGCGACAAGGCGGTCGCGAGCACGCAGGCGGCGCTGGACAAGGCGAGGCGCGAGCACGAGGCTCGCACCGAAGAGATCGAAGCCGAGCGGGCTGCCCTCGATGAACGTGCGGAGGCGGAGCAGAGCCGGTGGGACAAGCAGAGGATGAAGCTGGAGGAGGCGGTGCGTCGGGCGCGGGAGTAGGCGGCTGGTGGCGGAGCGGCCGGATTCGCCAAAGCCGGCAGCGGGCGTTCGAGCAGGTCGAAAACGAATTAGGCTTGCCTTGCTTTGCGTCCTTGCGCACTCTGGCGGGAAGGAGGCCAACGCATGAAGACAATGACCGCCGCGTGTGCGCTCGGAACGGCCCTGGTGCTGTGCAGCCTTGGAACGTCAGGTGCTGAAGCCCGGGCGCGGAAGGCGCAAGTCGTTCGTGAACCCCAGCAGAGACTTATCGTCACGGCGCCCGTGCTCAGGCCAACGCCGTGGGATTACTATATCGTTCCACGATATCGCTATCGTCCTGAAGACGACCGGGTCGATCCATACGGCCCGCCACTGGTTTCGTCGTGGGTCCGCTATGAGGGATGGCGGTGGCCATACTGGTGGTGAACAACCATCAGATTCTGCGGCATGTGGTGATCGGCCATCGACGGACGCAGAACTGACCGGCTTGCGGTCGGCGGAAAACGCCGGCCGATGATAGGCCCCGCGCCGAATGCGCGGGCACAACACCCGGATTTCGCCACGCGCGCTCCGGGCCACGCTCACACAACCGCTTATTTCTCGCTCGACAGCTCGAGTCCCTGCGCACCTCCCATCTCCGCCACCCGCGATCAGAACAGGTTGAGCACGTCCAGGTTCAACATCGCTGCGTGCGACGTCAGCGATTAGGAAAATGGCAAACCTGAGACTGTCAAGGATTCATTGAGGTAGAATGACATTTATCCCCGTAATAAACCCAATGCTGTTAAGGGTTCGGGGTGCGTATTGGGAGGATCAATCATGGCAAGTGTTGAACAATTGCGCAGACGGGACGGAGTGAATCTGGTCCAACTCGAAGCGGACATTGCGTCGGTACGCTCGGGAAGCTCTATTACTTCCATTGCTCTGCCTGATTACGTCGAGCACACCGCGGGCGTGTCGCGCGTCGGCGCGCTCAGTGCAGAGGCGGTCATCCGCGACTACGAGTCTGCTGCAAAAGAGATCGAGGCCATGGGCACCGAGTTGATCGACGCCGCGCACAAATGCGAGGCGCTGACAGCCCAGGTCCATGATGCGATCGCGTTCATGCGAGAGACGGCGGCGGGGTATCGTGAAGAGGGACGGAGGATCTTCAAGCGCATCGAAGAATGCGCGCTGTTCACCGAGGACGTCCGCAAGACTTGCGAACAGGTCAAGCGTAGAATGGCCGAAGTTTCGGTAGGCCCGTCTTCCGATGAGGAGCTTGCGCCGCAAGAGCCCGAGTTGAGCGGGATCGCCGGACAGGTGACGATGAGCGAGATACGGTGAGGCGCGCGTAGAGCGTAGTTCGTAGGATGGGTCGAGCTCTTGCGAAACCCGTCGTCGCGCGCAGCGTCGTTAGTATCGCTTCCGCTCGCCGAGTTACGGCGGACAAGTCGCTCCGCCCATCCTACGGTCTGCGAAACGCATCATCTAATCGCCGTCATCCGCCGCAAGGCGCTGAAACTGCCGCTTCATCGCGTTGACCCTGGCGACGTAGCTTGCGACGAGGTGATCGCCGCAGCGCTCGCCGGCCAGCATCTGAAACTTGCGGCGCGCATAGGCTGTGGCGGGACCTGCGCCGCAGAGATGGATGAAGGCGGCCAGATCCTGCTTCTGTTGCGCGCCTGCCTTGAGATCGCCCGCGAGGGTGAGAACCAAGGCCACTTGGCGGTCCAGATACACCGATGCCAGCTCGACGGCATGGCTCGGGATCGCGCGGATGTAGAAGCTGTTGAACCCGCAAGCCGTCTCCGTGACTGCGTTGCCGCGGACACAGAACCGGGCCGCTTCAGCGAAGGCGGGATCGGTCATCTGGTAGAGACCGACGGCGCTGGAGGCCGGCCGGTAGATCGCGAGCGGATTGAAGCTCCATCGCCAGCGCCAATAGGTGCGCGCGACGGGATTGCCGGAACTTTCGACCTGCGCCAGCGCAGCCAGCAATTCCGGCGTGACGACAGCGGTGGAATAGGTGCGGAAGAGCGACCCGTAATTCGCCCACGTCTCCGCCGGCTCCTTGTCGAGGGCATGTCCGAGAAGGACGAACAACTCGGTCGGCTTGCGGATCAACTGATAGGCCATGTTCAGAAGCGCGATGGCCGCAAGCAGGATTGCGACGCCAGCCGCGATCCGAACCATCCGCGGTGATCGCACGAACGTCTTGCGCATCCACCGGGCGCCTCGCCGGAGCTTGCGAAGGCGAGAGAGGAGGCGCTTGCTTTTCTTTGGCATGCCGTTTCGGGAGTGCGACCAGCGCAGATGATGGACTTGGTTAATGCAATCTAGGCTATTTGTTTGAGCATGATCTTTGCGGAAAACCGCTGCGCACTTTCGCTCGCGGCTCCATGGCGTCAACATCAGCAAGGCGGAGACCGTCAACGGATTCGGAATCGCATCCTCTCTGACATCCACGGTCGAAGCTACCGGATCATGAAGCGCAGCACAGGTACTCCGGCATCGCGATCGAGGACGACGATCGCCGGCACAGCGTGTCATACAAGGTGTTCTGGACCTTCAAATCCAATCGCGCCTTCGGGAAAAAAGCCCGCCCTGCGGGCTCACCAATCCGGATAGCCGTAAGGTTCGACCATGTAGGGCGGCGGAGGCATCCAGGGGCCTCGCGGCGGTCTGGGCCGTCGGGGTTCGGCCGCTGATACGTGCGGCCGGGCATGCGCAGCCGCATCGTTGTTCGTCACGCTTCGCACGACGGGCTTCGCGGCTGCAGACGCGGACGAAGCGGTGAGTTGCGTTTGCAGCGCCTGGACCTGCGCGGCGAGGCGCGCATTGTCCGCGGCATCCTTCTCCTGCGCCGCCTTGAGCTGTTGAATGGTGTCGGCCTGCTCACGCTGGGTCTGCTCGTTGCGGCTTTTCAGTTGTTCAAGCTTCCCGTTGATGCTCGCAAGCTCGCTCGTGATGGCCTTGAGCGATTGCGCAAGATCAGACGATGACGGGTCAGGCGCTGTGGCGCCAGGCTTTGGGGCGCTTTCCGTTTCCTTAGCTGTCGGCGGCGCGGGCAGCGGGCTCGACTCATCCGCAGCAGCCAGTTGCACTGCCGGCGGCTGCGCCGGAGTTTCCACCGCGGGCGGGGGCTTGCTCGCGGCCGACGGAACCCATCGTGCCATGATCGACGTGCTGATCGATTTGGCCTCATCGCGATATTGCGACGCGAAGGCGGCACCGAGAAGGCCGATTGCCAGCACCAGGCCGACCAAAGCGCGCACCATGGTCCGGTCTCCCTTCAAGCCGTGATCGCGAACCTTGGCATCAGGCGCGAGCGCCTTGCTTTCGGAAGTTGCGGCTGCCGTCGCACCGGCCCTGGCGTGCGAGGCCCGCTGGCCTTCGCTGTTGCGTTCCATTCCGGAAACCAGCCGGTCCAGCCGCGCAAGGTCTTCCTCTGCGCTCTTGATCCGGTCATAGGCTCGCGCCAGCCCGCCGTCGGCGCGCGCCTCGTCCGGCTTGGCGGTGTCAGGCTTGTCGGCATCAGGCTTGTGGGTATCAGGGTTGGGGTCGCTCGTTTCAGGCACCGATGCGCTCTCCATCCGGTCGGGCGTCAATGGGAGGCGGTCCGATCACTGGAAGGATAGGTCTCGCCGCTGTCCAACACAACGCGTGTGCAAAGGAAAAATTATGGCGGGCTCGGGAGCCGGGCGGAGCGAGGCCGCTAGCGTCTCCGGCGCATGAATTACGGTGACAGTGCACTTAATTGACACCGACCAAGCGTGAATCGAGCCGCAGATTCGGCAGGGCGGCGATGGCGGACGAATTTAGTGCACTGTCACCGCGATTCCTGCGGGTTGTCACAGGAATTCCTGCTTCCCCACATGTTCAGCGCGGCTTACGTCCGCTGATCGCGTGCGCGCGGGCGCTGCAGGTGATGCGGCCGTCCGCATCAGTGGGCAGGCGCGCCCTCACGCGCTGCATGAGTGCGGCGACGTCGGCCGCCGGCATGACCGCGATCACGGGTGCGGTGGAGGGGGCCTTCGTCTCCACATTCCAGAACTCGTCGAAATCGGCAAACGTCCGCTGCACGGCGATCTCGCGGGTCTCGATCTGCTGCAGCCCGGCCGCGCTCCAAAGGCTCTGAAGCGCTGCAAGAGTGGACACTTCCATATGCGGCGGACGCGTCGGCGACAGCCCCATCGCGTACATCTCATCGAGGATCGGATCGAGCGGAAATCCGCCGCCCAGCATGTCCCACATGTAGGTCGCAACGAGGCCGCCGGGACGAACGATGCGCGCCAATTCCGCGACACCTTGCGAGGGGGTCCGCACGAACACGAGAACCAATGCCATCACCGCGGCATCGAAACTTGCCGCCTCAAAGGGCAGTGCCATGGCATCGCCGGTTTGAAACACGGCCCCGCGCGCGCCGGGACGCCTGCGGGCAAAGGCGAGCTGTCCCTCGGAGGGATCGATGCCCTGCACGTCGCTGGGTGCGCAGCGTGCAAGAATGAGCTCGGTGAAGGCGCCATTGCCGCAACCGACATCGATCCAGCGCAGCCCTTGTGCCGGCTCAAGCCAGTCGAGAAAGACCTCGCCGACCGAACGGCTCCAGACTCCCATCACCTGCTCATAGGCGGCACCGTCATCGAAGCGAAGCTCGGGCATGCAACGGCTCCCTCGGCGTTTTTCAGCAGGCAATGGGCGGGCGACGAGGTTAACACATTGGTCATTTCTTTGCGGGCATTTTCACGATCCCAGTCAGCAAAGAGGCACCATGTCCGACATCACCATTCCCGGCGGCAAGATCCGTTCCTTCGTCGAGCGGATCGAGAACCTCGACAGCGAAATGCAGGAGTTGAGCGAACAGAAGAAGGAAGTCTTCGCGGAAGCCAAGGGCGAGGGCTTCGACGTGAAAATCCTCAAGGAGATCATCAAGCTGCGCAAGGAAGACAAGAACGAGCGCGATGAGCGCGAAAGCCTGCTCGATCTCTACATGCGCGCGATGGAGACGGCGTCGCCGGAGCAGGCGAAAGCGGCGTGAGAGGATCGCGGTAATGCAAGGAGAGATAGCCGCGGCTTGCGGCTATCTCTCCCGTAGGACGACGAACTGATCGATTTATGATGGGGCGTTTGGTTCAATCCCGCTGAAACCTGGCCATCAATAGCGGCCGCCGCTGCCCTTTTGTTGCGTGATCCAGTCCGACAATGTCTTGGGTTTCGCTTTCGCAGTCCGGCCCTGCGATGCCCTCGAATTGTCGCGGTCGCCTTTCGTTGGGCGGCTGCGCGGCGCTTCCGTTGCGCCAGCGCTCTTCAAGGTAGCCGTCGATGCCTCCGCGGCTTCTTTCTCCAGGCGCAACTGTTTCAATCGCGCCATCTTGATACGCTCTGCCTCGATTTCGGGTCGCTCGGCGCGCAGCGGCTTGTGCTCAGCAAGCTCCACTGTGACGACCACGCCGAGAATGGTCGTCTCTCCGAGCGCCTTGCAGGCTTCGAGCCGATGCAGTCCCTCGACAAGGACGAGGCGATCTCCATCGAGCCGAACGGAGATCGGGGTCTGTTGTCCGATGTCCAGGATACTTTCCGCGATCTCCCCGACGATCTCGGGCTTGAGTGCTTTCTTCTGCTTCGTGGGAACGAAGATCTTCTCGATCGGGAAGCTTTCCGGTTTGGGCATACTTGACTCCACATCTACCGGGCCCGTCCGAACCCATGCCGGTGAGGTTAGAAGTTTAGGAGGTGAGGGCTCGACAGCAAAAGAAATTTTGGCGGCGGGTCACGGAGACGATGTTGGATTGCGGTAACACCTACATGTCAGTCCGGCGGAACCGGGCAGCGTCGGTCCCGACGGGCGTCATCTCAGCGTCGAGGGCAGCAGGAAGATGGCGGCGGCGGTGGTGTGGATGATGAGATAGACGGGGATTTTCGGAGACTGAGGCTTGATCGCTCGGAGCGAGCCCGTCGTATAGATTAGCCGAAGGCGTAATCCACCGCCGCCTGCTGCTGCTCACTAAACATTAAAAGGTGATCTCGTCGTCGATATCTCGACCGAGAAGATCGAGCGGAGGCCAAGTCGGCGGCCGATCCGCATCTTGGGATGAACCGACCGCTGATTTGCTTTAAGTCCCCTTAGATCGTCTGGATAGAAGTCAATAACGTCCTGCAGGTCGATGTCACGGATCTCCCTGTCCGAATTCCTCACTTTCAATGGTAGGTTTCAGTTCTCTTGTCTGACCAAGTTGTTCGATGGCTCGAGAAAAAATCGATGTGTAATGAGTCTCTCTGTCGATATCAGTCTTGGCTTCACTGATTCTTGTTTGTTGACGAGAATCAGCAAGCGCCACACGATGAGTGGGAGACCCACTGCGCCTGCTAAGACGGGAAGGGCAGCCTTAGCAGCATCAGCAGCTCGCTTTTGATCTCCGCTCAGCAGATCTGCCAGCAGCCATCCGATCGCTAGAAAGCCAACAACAACAAGCAAAATGAAGAGAGCAATTCCGATAATGGTGACCGGGGGTCGAAATCTCAGACGTTGGCTGTTCGAGGGTGCCGATCAGTTTTAAAGGCCATCCACGAGTATCGGTACGCTTCTCCATTTGAGGCTCGCACAGGTTGTCAATTTGATTGCAATAAAGGCCGCTCGTTTGAGCGGCCTTTACATGTTCAACCCAAGTAAGAGTTCACGAACAACCCGTCGTACTTCCGCAAGTATCACACTTCATGCAGGTGCCATTCCGCACCAGGGTGAAGTTGCCGCACTCCGAGCACATCTCGCCCTCGTAGCCCTTGGCCTTGGCTTCCGCGCGGCGCTCGGCCTTGCTGGGGACCGCGACCGTTCCGGCGCTGCTGGCCTTGCTCCACTGAAGCTGCTCGAGCTTCTCCGTGGGGGAGAGATCGTGCTGGGCTTCCTGCTTCAGGGCGACGGCGCCTTCGAGGGCATCGCCGACACGAGCACTCGTGCTATGCGAGGCCATCGCCGTGACCTTGCTGCCGCCTGACGGCGCGCTGTCGTTGCCTTGCGAGACCGCGGTCGAGCCGCCGCGCATCACGACCAGCTTGTCGGTGCGCGAGCGGGTGAGGCCGCGCGAGACCAGCTTGGTCGCGTGGTGGCCGCCGTCCTCGTCCGGCTCCTTACCTTCCTCAACGCCCTTGCCGAGCGCGTCAAAGCCGGTCTCGTTGGGATCGACGTGGGCGAGGTCGAAGCGAGAAAGGTAGCTCACCGCCAGCTCACGGAAGACGTAGTCGAGGATCGAGGTCGCGTACTTGATGCTGTCGTTGCCCTGCACGGGTCCCGCCGGCTCGAAGCGGGTGAAGGTGAAGGCGTCGACATATTCGTCGAGCGGCACGCCGTATTGCAGGCCGAGCGACACCGCGATGGCGAAGTTGTTGATGAAGGAGCGGAGCGCGGCGCCTTCCTTGTGCATGTCGATGAAGATCTCGCCGAGACGGCCGTCGTCATACTCGCCGGTGCGCAAGTAGACTTTATGCCCGCCGACGACCGCCTTCTGGGTGTAGCCCTTGCGGCGATCCGGCATCTTCTCGCGCTCGCGCATCACGATGATGCGCTCGACGAGCTTCTCGACGATCTTCTCCGAGACCTGGGCGGCACGCGCCGCCATCGGCTTTTCGTAGAGCTGCTCGACCGCATCGTCCTCGTCCTCATCGTCGCTGATGAGCTGCGAGTTGAGCGGCTGGGAGAGCTTGGAGCCGTCGCGATAGAGCGCGTTGGCCTTCAGCGCGAGCTTCCACGACAGCATGTAGGCGGACTTGCAGTCCTCCACCGTGGCGTCGTTCGGCATGTTGATGGTCTTGGAGATCGCACCCGAGATGAAGGGCTGCGCCGCCGCCATCATGCGGATGTGGCTCTCGACCGAGAGATAGCGCTTGCCGATCTTGCCGCACGGATTGGCGCAGTCGAACACCGGATAGTGCTCGGCCTTGAGGTGCGGGGCACCTTCCACCGTCATCGCGCCGCAGATGTGGACGTTGGCCGCCTCGATCTCGCGCTTGGTGAAGCCCACGGCCTGGAGCAGGTCGAAGCCGGGGGCTGCAATGGCTTCAGCGCCGATGCCGAGCTGGTCGCGGATGAAGTCTTCGCCAAAGGTCCACTTGTTGAAGGCGAACTTGATGTCGAAGGCGGTCGGCAGGGCTTTTTCGACCTTGGCGATGGCTTCATCGGTGAAGCCCTTGGCCTTCAGGGTCGAGGCGTTGATGCCCGGCGCGTTGGAGAGCGAGCCGTGGCCGACGGCGTAGGCTTCGATCTCCGCGATCTCGCTCTCGCGATAGCCGAGCGCGCGCAGCGCTGCGGGGACCGCGCGGTTGATGATCTTGAAGTAGCCGCCGCCGGCGAGCTTCTTGAATTTCACCAGCGCGAAGTCGGGCTCGATGCCGGTGGTGTCGCAATCCATGACGAGGCCGATCGTGCCGGTCGGCGCGATCACCGTGGTCTGGGCGTTGCGATAACCGTGCTGCTCGCCGAGCTCGAGCGCCGCATCCCAGGCCGCCTTGGCATGCGCGACCAGGTCCTGCTGCGGGCACGAGGCGTGGTCGAGCGGCACCGGGTTGACGCTGAGCGCCTCATAGCCGGAGGACTCGCCATGCGCGGCGCGGCGGTGGTTGCGGATCACGCGCAGCATGTGCGCGGCGTTCTTCTTGTAGCCGGGGAACGTGCCGAGCTCGGAGGCGATCTCGGCCGAGGTCTTGTAGGTGATGCCGGTCATCACCGCAGTCAGGGCGCCGCAGAGCGCGCGGCCTTCCTTGCTGTCATAGGACAGGCCCATGGTCATCAAGAGGCCGCCGATATTGGCGTAGCCGAGGCCGAGCGTGCGGAACTCATAGGAGAGCTCGGCGATCGCTTTGGACGGGAACTGCGCCATCATCACCGAGATTTCGAGCACGAGGGTCCAGAGCCGGCAGAGATGCTCGTAGCCCTCGACGTCGAAATGCTTCGTCGTGGTGTTGTAGAACGTCAGCAGATTGGCGGAAGCGAGGTTGCACGCCGTGTCGTCCAGGAACATGTATTCCGAGCACGGATTGGACGCGCGGATGTCGCCGGACGCCTTGCAGGTGTGCCAGTCGTTCATCGTGGTGTTGAAGTGCAGGCCCGGGTCGGCCGAGGCCCAGGCGGCGTGGCCGATCTTCTCCCAGAGGTCGCGCGCTTTCAGCGTCTTCGTCACCTTCTTGGAGGTGCGAGCCGTCAGATTCCAGTCGCCGTCGGTCTCGACGGCGCGCAGAAAATCGTCCTTCAGCGAGACCGAGTTGTTGGAGTTCTGGCCGGAGACGGTGAGGTAGGCTTCCGAGTCCCAGTCCGTGTCGTAGGTGTCGAACTGGATGTCCTTGTAGCCTTGCTTGGCAAACTGGATGACGCGCTTGATGTAATTGTCAGGCACGAGGCTGCGGCGCGCGAGCTTGATCTCGCGGCGCAGGGCAGGGTTCTTCTCGGGATCGAAGCAATCGTCGCCCGAGCCTTCGCAATTGACGCAGGCCTTCAGCACCGCCTTGAGGTGCTTCTGGTTGATCTTGGATCCCGTGACGAGGGCGGCGACTTTCTGCTCCTCCTTCACCTTCCAGTCGATATAGGTCTCGATGTCGGGGTGATCGACGTCGACCACGACCATCTTGGCGGCGCGGCGCGTGGTGCCGCCGCTCTTGATGGCGCCGGCGGCGCGGTCGCCGATCTTGAGGAAGCTCATCAGGCCGCTCGAGCGGCCGCCGCCCGAGAGTTTCTCACCCTCACCGCGCAGGCGCGAAAAATTGGAGCCGGTGCCGGAGCCGTATTTGAACAGGCGCGCCTCGCGGACCCAGAGGTCCATGATGCCGCCCTCGTTGACGAGGTCGTCACCGACGCCCTGGATGAAGCAGGCGTGCGGCTGCGGGTGCTCATAGGCCGACTTGGACTTGGTCAGCTTGCCGGTGAAGGGGTCGACGTAATAATGGCCTTGGCCGGGCCCGTCGATGCCATAGGCCCAGTGCAGGCCGGTGTTGAACCATTGCGGCGAGTTCGGCGCGACCATCTGCATGGCGAGCATGTAGCGGAGCTCGTCGAAGAAGGCATGGGCGTCTTCCTCGGTCGAGAAATACTTGCCCTTCCAGCCCCAATAGGTCCAGCAGCCGGCGAGGCGATCGAACACCTGTTTTGCGCTGAGCTCGCTGACATAGCGCTCTTTCTCAGGTAGGACAGAAAGCGCCTCGGTGTCGGGCACCGAGCGCCACAGGAAGGAGGGGACGGACTCTTCCTCGACTTTCTTCAGGCGCGCGGCGACGCCGGCCTTGCGGAAATATTTCTGGGCAAGGACGTCGGAGGCGACCTGCGACCATTCGGTCGGCACCTCGACGTTCTCCAGCTTGAACACGACCGAGCCGTCGGGATTGCGAATCTCCGACGTGGTCAGCCGGAAATCGATTCCCGCATAAGGTGACTGTCCCGAAGTGGTGTGGCGCCGCTCAATCCGCATGGTCTTGCCCCGTCCTTAATCTTTGACCGAACCGCCTCCGTTCAGGCGTTCCCGTCGACATTTCGCTTCGCGAGTCCTTTTGGCCGTTCGGCCTCGGGCATCGCAGTTCAGCCGGTGAACCCGGCCCTTGTTCTCCCGACGCGATTGTTCGGTGCGCGCACCTCACATCCGCCGGCATGTCCAGGCCCATCCGCCCCAAGGGAATGAGCCCGACATGCGTTCAACGCCCCGCCGTCACTTCAACCGTTGCCATGCGAGCCTGTTGCCGGCCCGTTCTGGCGCCCGAAACGTCCTCCATCAAAGGGCAGACAAGCCCTCATCCGCTGCCTTTGGCTGGCGGGCGGAGTGTTGATTTGCGAGACCCTTTGGGGGAGTGCCGGCGGGACGCAAACTCACTCGCGCCGAACGGACCGAAAGCTAGGACTCTCCGCTGCGCCCGTCAAGAACTAGTGCGAGTTCCTGAATCAAATACTAAATATGGTGGATTGTGGGGGATAACAGGGGTCTCGGCCGCGCCTGCTGTGGAGCCAAGTATCAGTGAGTCCTCAGGGATTCCCAACCAAAAAAATTTGCATGCCGCACTGTTCGCAACTCTTCATCCCGCTGTTCACAGGGCAGGTATATTTTTGGCCGATGGGATTGCGTCAGCGGGACTCACGTAGCCCTACGGAAGGTGAGGGCAGGCATGCCCCCCGAGGTGGTGGTTTGCGCAGCGAATCCGCGCCAAGCTGACCTTCGATTTTGCCGGACCAACCCCATGCATGATTCGACCCGCCGGGATGCGCGGCCGCGCATCGCCCCGGCCGGACTGATGTTCCTCGCGATCACCTCGATCGGCTGGGGCTTCAACTGGCCGGTGACGAAATTCCTGCTCGCCGAGCTGCCGCCGCTGACGCTGCGCGGGGTCACCGGCGTGCTCGGCGCGGTGCTGCTGGCGCTGCTCGCGGTCGTGCGACGGCAGAGCCTGCGGGTCGAGGGCGTGGTCTGGCCGCGCTTACTGACCGCCGCGGTGCTCAACGTCACCGGCTGGATGGTGCTGATGGGTCTGGCGCTGCTCTGGCTGCCGGCGAGCGAGGCGGCGCTGATCGCCTACACCATGCCGGTCTGGGCCTCGATCATCGCCTGGCCGGTGCTGGGGGAGCGGCCGACCCTCTTGCGCACGCTGGGGCTGGCAATGGCCTTTGCCGGTCTTGCCTCGATCATGGGCGGCAATGGCATTGCCGCCAGCGCGGAAAAGCTGCCGGGCATTATCATGGCGCTGTGCGGCGCGTTCGGCTTTGCCGTCGGCACGGTGTTCTCGAAAAAGTACCCGATCCGCCTGCCGCCGATCACGGCGGCGGCCTGGCAGATCGGCATCGGCTGCCTGCCGATCTCGATCATCGGCCTCCTGGTCGAGACCACGCATCTGTCGCGGGTGACGCCGCTCGGCTGGTGGCTCTTGGTCTATTCGACCGTGGTGCAGTTCTGCATCGCCTATGTCAGCTGGTTCGCCGCGCTCGCGCGCCTGCCGGCCTCTGTCGCCGCGATCGGCACCATGGCCGTGCCGGTCATCGGCGTCGTCGCCTCGGCGATCGCGCTCGGCGAGCCGCTTGGCGCGGGCCAGATCGCCGCGCTGATCTTCACGCTGGCCGCCGTGGTGCTGGCGACGCGCTAATTTTGGTTGCCGCGATCCCGCCGCCCAGCGCCTTCCGGATCATCTCCGCGAGCTGGTTACGGCGGTAGGGTTTCGTCAGCAGCAACACGCCGTCGTCGAGCTTGCCGTGGTGGACGATGGCGTTGTCGGTATAGCCGGAGGTGTAGAGCACCTTCAGGCCGGGCCGGCGCTTGGCCACCTCCTCGGCGAGCTCGCGGCCGCTCATGCCGCCGGGAATGACGACGTCGGTGAAGAGCAGATCGAACGGCTGGCCGGCCTCGATTAATTGCAGTGCGGCGCGGCTGTCGGGCGCGGCCACCGTCTTGTAACCGAGGCTCTGCAGCTGCGCGGTGACGAAGTTGCGCACCAACGTGTCGTCCTCGACCACGAAGATGGTCTCGGCGCCGCCTTGGGCCTGCGGCGCGACGGGAGTGGCCACATCAACCGTGCCTTCACCCGGCGGCAGATAGAGCTTGATCGTGGTGCCGTAGCCTTCTTCGCTGTAGATCTTGATATGGCCGCCGGACTGCTTGACGAAGCCGTAGACCATGGACAGCCCAAGGCCCGAGCCCTTGCCGACTTCCTTGGTGGTGAAGAACGGCTCGAATGCCTTCTGCTGGACCTCGGCCGGCATGCCGGTGCCGGTGTCGCTGACGGCGAGCATCACGTAAGGGCCGGGCCGGACGTCCGGATTGTTCTGCGCATAGGCCTCGTCGAGCTCGACCCGGTGGGCCTCGAACAGCAACTTGCCGCCGTTCGGCATGGCGTCACGAGCGTTGATCGCCATGTTGAGCACGGCATTGGTGAGCCGGGACGGATCGATATGCGCCGTCATCGGCCCCTGCTCCAGCACGGTCTCGATCTGGATCTGCTCCCCGAGAGTGGGGCGCAGGAGCTTTGCGATATCCGCGACCGCGGCGCTGATCTCGACGTTGCGCGGCTGCAGCGGCTGCCTGCGCGCGAACGCCAGCAGATGCTGGATGAGATCGGCGCAGCGCTCTGCGGCATCGTCGATCAGCCGCGCCGTGCGCTGGAGCTCGGGCTGGTCCTTCAGGCTCGCCACCAGCGTCTCCGTGTTGCCGGAGATCACGGTCAGCATGTTGTTGAAGTCGTGCGCGACGCCGCCGGTCAGCTTGCCGATGGCATCCAGCTTCTGCGACTGATAGAGTTGGCGCTCTGTCTCGCGCGAGGTGGTGGCGTCGTGATAGACCAGCACAGCGCCGGAGATATTACCTTGCCCGTCCCGCATCGGCCGGCCGCTGATCATGAGATGGCGGGGAGAATTGTCACTGTGCGGGCGGACGATCATCTCCAGCTCTTCGAACTGCTCGCCGCGCAGCACGCGCGTCGACGGCAGCTCGTCGGCCTTCAGCGGCGTGACGCCGTCGCCGTGAAACACATCGGACAGCGCGCGCAGATTGCGCAAATTCATGCCGGCACGATGCAACAACATGCGCTCGGCGGCCGGATTGGATAGCAGGACGGTGCCCTCGGCATCGATAACCAGCACCGCCTCCGCCATGCTGCGAAACGTGCTCTGGAGCACGTTGACCGACAGGCGCAGCTCGTCATGGGCTGCGACCAGATGCTCGGTGCGCTCGGCCACCGCTGCCTCGAGCGCCTCCTTGGCGGCCGTGGTCTCGGTCAGCGTGCTCTGGAGCGCGACAGTGGTCCGCCGGCTCTCGCGCATCACCAGCGCGACAAGGAGCAGGATCAGCACGGCGCCCGCAACGTCGATGCCGAGCAGCACGATGCCGGTGCGGCGCGAATCCTGGGAGCGCGCGGTGAGCAGGCGTTCTTCCTCGGCGCTCAGATGGTCGAGATTGCGCATCACCGTGTCCATGAGGCCGCGGCCCTCGGCCTTGCCGTTAAGTGCGGCAATGCCGGCCTGGTCGTTCTCAGTGCGCAGGCGCATCGCCGCGGCGGCGATCTCGATCCGGCGCAGCGCCAGCGGCTCCGTGCCCTCCAGCAGCGCGACCTGATCCGGATGGTCGCGCACGTCGCGCTTGAGCTCGGCGAGGGCCGGCGCGATCCGGGCGCGGACTGCCTGGAACTCATCGCTGAAACCCGCGCTGCGATAGAGCTCGTAGCCGCGCGCGGCGCCCTCGGCACGGCGCAGCAGCACGCGCAGGTCGGAGATCTTCTTCTGCACCTGGACGGCGTGGTTGACCCAGGCCGCATCGGACCGCGACTTGAAGTCGAGGGCGATCGAGGCTGCGGTGATGATCAGGAGGATGGCAAGTCCAGCACCGAGAATGACGCGCTGCGTTGGGATCAAGGGGCTTCTTTCTTGTCCTTCGGCTGTGCGCTCTCGGCGGCACCGGCGAGGCATTCCCGGATCGTGGTCAGCAGCGCGTCCGGGGTGAACGGCTTGCGCAGGCAGCGGGTCGCGCCGAGCTCCAGCGCCATGCGGAGAAAGTCGGGGGAAGGCGAGGCGGATGAGGCGAAGGCGTAGCCGGACATCGCGATCAGCGGCGTGGCCGGCGCGCGCTCGTGAAAGATGCGGATGGACTCGAAGCCGCGCATGTGCGGCATGAAGATGTCGACCAGCATCACGTCGAAAGCCTGTGTTTCGAGCGCAGCCAATCCCGTTTCTCCGCCGTCGGTCAGCGTGACGTCGAAGCCCTGACGTTGGAGGAGGACTTCGATGGTTGCGCCGACCATCGGATCGTCATCAACCACGAGAATACGCGGCATGACACTTCCCAGCAATCGAGGTCCCCACTGTGATGGTGATATCCGCGAATCGTGGGTCGGGTCAATTTTGGATTGGATGGCAATTGATATGCACGGCGCGGTGAATAAAGGTCCATTTGAATGAAGCGTGATCCAAAAGTGGCGCGAAGCAAGTGAAGCGCACGACCAATACGAGAAAAGCGCCGCATCGCTGCGACGCCTTTTGCTTCAAATGCCGCAGATCGGCTTACGGGCAGGGATGCCGCTGGCCGTCATAGCCGAGATACGTACCCGAGGCCGGGTCGTACGACTTGTAGCGCTGCGCGCAATAAGCGTACGAGTCGCCGCCGCTGTCTGGCACCACGGCCACTGTCGGCTCATCATAATAGCTGTCGTAGTAATAGGGGTCGTCATAATAGCCATAGCCGCCGCCGTAATAGGCGTACGAGCCGAGGCCGCCGATCGCCGCACCTGCCGCGAAGCCGGGCCAGAAGCCGCCGCGCCGATGATGCCAGTGGCGACCGCTCCAGTTGCTCCCGCCCTGCCAGTTGCCCGCGGTTGCGACGCTGCGGCTGCCGCTGAAGGACGGCGACATCGCGGGGCGGCTCACCGTGCCGGCCGCGAAACTGCCAGCGCTGGGACGCATCGCAGTGCCGGCCGCGAAACTGCCGCCGCTCGGACGAACCGCTGCACCGGCCCCGAAATTGCCGCCACCGCCATGGAACGCGGCGCCGCCGCCGCCCATACGTGCACCGCCTCCGCCGAAATGAGCACCGCCACCACCGCCGCCACCGCCGACATGGGCGCCGCCCGCTCCGACCACGGCGGCACGACTCTGCGCGAAACTCGGGCTCGCCAAGGGAAGAACCAACGCCATCGCCGCGGCAGCACTCAGGTATTTCAGACTGTTCATGGTCAAACTCCTTTCCCGGAAGCAAACCCTATGAAAGCGTTGGGGTTCCTGGGATCACGCCGGTTTGCGTGCGAAAGAGAGCTTCAGCCGGTGCCGCTGTACCCGGGATGAATGGATCGCGGCCGCTTTGCGGCAGATCTTGCTCGGTAGCCGGATCTGCGGAGGCACCGACGCACCCTCCGAACTGGACATTTCGCCGTTCGGATGGCATCAGGACCCGAGGAAGCAGGGCCTTGCCGCATGAAACAATTCTTTCTCAAGTTCTTCACCTGGTGGAATGGCCAGACGTTTGGCACCCAGCTCTGGACCAAACGGTACGGCGAGCTGGTCGGCCAGGACGAGCAGGGCAATCTCTATTATCGCACTCGCGGCGGGGCGATTGATCCGACGCTCGGCTTCGAGCGGCGCTGGGTCGTCTATAACGGCTATGCCGAAGCGAGCCGCATCCCGCCGTCCTGGCACGGCTGGATCCATCACGTCGTCGATGTGCCGCCGACCGAGACCAACTATCAGCCGCGCGAGTGGGAAAAGCCGCACCAGCCGAATCTCACCGGTACGCCGAAGGCCTACCGTCCTTCGGGCTCGACCCTTGCCAGCGGGCGGCGGCCGAAGGCGACCGGCGACTATCAGCCCTGGACCCCGGCCAACTGAGCGTCTGCCCGGACGCGAATCTTTATCGCGACATTGGATGCACGCGCATCCGTTTCGCGCCGCTGGGGACAACGGGAACAGCGGGGATGCCGCCTGCGCCGGCGTTGCGCTCACGCCAGCGATGCGGCTCAATGGTCCCATCTTACGGAGATGGGAGACCATCGCGTTCGGTTCGGGCAACAGTTCGCGACTGTCCCGAGATGCAGCGGCCGCCGACCAGGACTCGATCGCGGAGATAGGCCCCCGGTCTGGAAGTTCGAAATCGCCCGATGGAATGTGCAGCCGCCGTAAGACAGGAAAGGCCGCTTGGGAAACCGAGCGGCCTTTTTCTTTGGGGGACCAGCACGAAGGTCACGTGCCCCAGACGCAGCGCAGCGCTACATGTTGGCCGCGTCGGGGACGCGAGAGCGCAGGCTACGCCATCCGCTCCGCTGCGCGCTTCACCGCCTCGAGCCGCCGCGCCTGGTTTTGCGCGCCGCGTTCGCGGAGCAGGGCCAGCACCTCGGCAGGCGCGGTGTCGGGCGAGCCTGAATTGAACGGCGGGGCGGGATTGTATTCCATCTGGAGCTGGATTGCTTCCGCCGTGGTGCGGTCGACCAGGATCGAGACCAGGGTCAGCGCGAAATCAATGCCGGCGGTGACGCCGCCGCCGGTGATGCGGTTGCGGTCGATGCAGACGCGTGTCCTGGTCGGCGTTGCGCCGAACTGGCTGAGCATCTCCATCGCGCTCCAATGGGTGGCGGCGCGGTAGCCCTTCAACAGGCCGGCGGCGCCAAGCGCCAGTGATCCCGTGCAGACCGAGGTGACGTATTTGGCGCCTTCGGCCTGCCGGCGCAGGAAATCGAGCACCTCCTCGTCGTTGAGCAGGTCGTTGGTGCCGCCGCCGCCGGGCACACAGATGACGTCAAGTTGCGGGCAGTCGGCAAAGGTCGTGGTCGGCGTCAGCGTCAGCACGGAATCGCTCGGCACGGGCTCGATCCGCTTCCAGATCAGGTGCAGCTTCGCGCCCGGAAGCATGGCGAACACCTGCAAGGGCCCGGTGAAGTCGAGCTGGGTGACACGCGGAAACACCAGGAGTCCGATCTGGAGCGGTGACGACATGGGAGCCTCCGAGGATGAGCTTGACGCCGGCAGGATCGCATGGTGCCCTTCCGTCCGAAATGACGTAATTCCCTCAGTTTCGGACATGACCATGATCGGCATCTTGATCTTCCCGGATTTTCAGTTGCTCGACGCGGCGGGCCCGATCTCGGCATTCGAGGTCGCAGCGCGCTGCACCGGCATGGCGCCGGGCATTCGCGTGCTGGCGGCGAAAGCGGGCCTCGTGCGCAGCTCCTCCGGGGTCGAGATGATGGCGCGCGATTTCAAGTCGGCGAATGCGATCACGACCCTGGTCGTGGCCGGCGGCGCGGGCGTCGCGGACGCCGCGCGCTGTGAGGTCACGCGCGCCTTCGTGCAGCGGCTGGCGCGGCGTGGCGTGCGGGTCGCCAGCGTCTGCTCGGGTGCCTACGTGCTGGCCGAAGCCGGCCTGCTCGACGGGCGCCGCGCCACCACTCATTGGGGGCGGACGCGCGATTTCGTCGCGCGATATCCCAAGGTGAAGTTCGAGCCGGACCAGATCTTCACCCGCGACGGCAATGTCTGGACCTCGGCAGGCATCTCCGCGGGCATTGATCTCGCGCTCGCGATGGTCACCGAGGACCACGGCGAAGAGATCGCGCAGCAGACCGCGCGCCAGCTCGTGCTCTATCATCGCCGCAGCGGCGGCCAGTCGCAATTCTCCTCGCTGCTGGAGCTGAAGGCGCCGAACGGCCGCTTCGGCGCACTGTTGTCCTGGGCGCGCGAAAATCTCGACGCGCCGCTGACGGTGGAGGACCTTGCCGATCGCGCCGGCATGAGCGCGCGACATTTCGCCCGTGCCTTTGCCGCCGAGACCGGCACGACGCCGTCCAAGGCGATCGAGCGGTTGCGGCTCGAAGCGGCACGCGAGCGCGTGCAGTCCTCGCGTGAGGCGATCGAGCTCGTCGCGGAAGTGACCGGATTCGGCGACCCCGAGCGAATGCGCCGCGCCTTCATCCGCGCCTTCGGCCAGCCGCCACAGGCGCTGCGGCGCGCGGCACGGGCAGGTTAGGGCGCGCGAGGACGAGGCCTCGCCGTGCGGTCCAACGCATCGGCATTTGAAAGGCGACGGATACCGTGCCTGAGACGTCGGCGCGAGTTCTCGAAGACGTGCGGAAAGTTTGCGGCCGTCACGCCGCCGGCGCTGCCTCGACCTCGAGATTGAGTTGCCGATCAGGCGACACGCCAGCCGCCAGTCCGCGCCGAACTGGGGCTCCTCCGCCTGGTGTGGCGCCAGGGCTTCGTTCCGTTAACTGCGCAACAGCACCGCTTCGCGCAGCACGCGGCTCGAGCTTAAGACAGAGCCGATTCCCAGGACCATCAGCAGCAAGCCCAGCCAGGTTGCTGTCCAGCCCTTTCCTCCATCGCCCGCCTCCGCAGGGGGCATGCCCACCGGAATAGCCGGTGGCACCGAGGCGGCGGCCGCGTCGCGTACCGCCGCGAGGGGCTTCTCCACGTCAATTTGGAACGGCACGGAATGTTCGGACGTGAACTGGCCGGTGGGAAGAGCGGTGAAAGGTGCGGCTGGCATCACGGCCGTCGTGCCCGTGCCGACAACGAGAGCGGCATCAGCTACCTTGACTTCGCGTGCAGGCGGCGGCGGCTGGACCCCCTCTGCCGGTGCGGAGCGTTGCAACTCCGCGCGTGCATCAACCACCGGGCTCCGCCTGAGCCGCGCGGCATCGTTCTGGTCGGGATTGGCGCCGCGGTTGGCCGCGCGACGATGTGCCGGCTTTTGCACCCTCGTGACACCCTCGGCCAGGAACCAACATTTGCGATGGCCGTCCCGCCGATAGACCCAGTGTTGGCCCGCGCCGGGCGAGTCGCCGGGCCGCGGCAAGCATTCCGCTTGCACGGGAGGGCTTGCTGCGGGCTCGCGCGAAGCGTTACCGAAAAAATCGGCAAAAGGGTTGGAAAACGCAGGTGTCGCTGCAAGAGCTCCAACAAGAACTAAACTCGTCAAGCAAAGCCGCAAATAACCGGACATCGAAAACTCCCGGTGTTGCGCCCCCCTACCAGTTCGACCCTTCGCGGCAAGATGGGCCGCGATGCGGCTCAAATCTGGCAGCGCCATGGATTCATTGTGTGCCCGCTGCGAGATCCTGAGCCGAATCCGAACGCGCTCCCAGCAGCTCACGCTTGCAAAATGCAGTGGCTAGTTCATGTGGTTGAGCCCCTCTTGCCGCCAGGCGGGTGGGCTAAATAGGTCAGCGGAAATGGCGCACTGAAGCGCATCAGGATTTGATTGCAGCGCTTGCGGACAGGTCGAGAATGCCCCGGGCTCACCCATCCACGGAGATGCGCTGTCTCATCCGAGACGTTTGTCCGTGCTTTGGATTTGCGAATTAATCTTCGGCTCACAGCAAATCGTTTGAAGGCTAATGATCGCCGGTATAGCATGAGCTTTTAAAGGGGTTTGAACGTGCCGCCTTCGTTAATGTGCACTCAGCCCGCGGCATGCCACCTCGTCCCAGAAGTCAAGGCATCATGTCATCTTCCAACCGGATTGCGCTCTTCATCGACGGAGCCAATCTCTATGCCACGGCCAAGACGCTCGGCTTCGACATCGATTACAAGCGCCTGCTGAAGGAATTTCAGAGCCAGGGGACGTTGCTGCGGGCGTTCTATTACACCGCCATCATCGAGGATCAGGAATACTCCTCGATCCGTCCCCTGACCGACTGGCTCGACTACAACGGCTACACTGTCGTGACCAAGGCAACCAAGGAATTCATCGACGCCTCCGGCCGCCGCAAGGTCAAGGGCAACATGGACATCGAGCTCGCCGTGGATGCCATGGAGCTCGCCGAGCATATCGACCAGATGGTGCTGTTCTCGGGTGACGGCAATTTCCGCTCCCTGGTCGAGGCCGTCCAGCGCCGCGGCGTGCGGGTCACCGTGGTCTCCACCATTGCCAGCCAGCCGCCGATGATCGCCGACGAGCTGCGCCGCCAGGCCGACGTCTTTACCGACCTCCTCGAGCTGCAATCCAAGCTCGGCCGCGACCCGTCTGACCGCCCGGCACCTCGCGAGCGCGAGTTGCGCTATCGCCCGGCACCAGGTCAGACCATCGCGGGACCCAAGGGAAATGATAGCTTGCTCGAGGAGTGAGCCCCGAACGAGACCGCTGGTGGAATGGCCGCCGGTAAGGCTCGGGTGCCGACGCACGTGGTCGTTCTTCGAGCTGGGCGCAGAGATGAGCATGGCGAATAAGCCCGGCATTTGCGCCGGGCTAAATCGCCAATAAGATTCAGGTTCTCAGCAACGGATCAATTAGAAAGGAGTTCGCGGGTGGCAGTCGGTTCGGTTTCTGACACTGGGATGCTCGCTCACGAGCTTGCATAGCTGTGTTGCCGCCCGGCACGCTCCGGCGGGGAGGCCCGATTGGGCGGAGATGCGCAATCGGCGCGCAACACGACCTAGTACTGAAGCATTCGAAATTGATGTGAAGCCAAAAGCGAAAATAGTTCACGCGTGGCACGCTGTCGGAACCTAATTAACTGCGACAAAATAACAAATTTAGTTATGTTCGATAATCGTGATGACTCCACCATAAAATAAAAAAATATGTTGGGGAAAACACGGGAGGTTGGAATGGAAGCTGCCCGCCGCTTTCGCGCAATGGCGTCACTTTGCCGGCAAACTGCCGCGCTTTACCCTGAGAGAAGCTGGAAATTGCTCGCAGAGGCAGAGTACTGGGAGCATCTGGCGACTGCAGCTTTAGCTCACTGAGTTTCGGCCTCGCGAATATTCACTTCCTTGGTGTTCTTGATGTTTTCGTCGACTTCTGAGTTCAAATCATATTCTGAGGCAGCGATGTCCAGCACTGATCAGGTTTATACTTGCGCTGTCCTGCGCGAACGTTTGCAAGCGATTGTGGCGGAGCTTAGAGAAGTGGAGACGCTTCGAAGAAGGCTCCGAAACGTAGAAGCGAGAACAATCAGCCGAAGACGGCGTGCCAAAGTGGGCCGCAGAGCAAGAGCCGTTTGAGGACGCTCAGTCATCGAAACATTGAGGGGGCGCGGGATACGCTCCGCCGGCGGCCTGCGAATTAAGGATCTAAGCAGGTTATATACGATTTAAACACTTAAACAGTGGCCGCGTTAACTGGCATTGTAGCTGAATGCTGCACTGAACGTCTGATTCGGCGTACAGAGGACATTCGCAGCGTGGGACCCCCGTCCGATTGCGCTCGAAAAGCAGACATCCGGAATTATGCGTTGCTTAAGTAGCGCTACTTGCCGTCGCCCCGTCGGAAGTATTTGCGCGCGCGGTCAATCGCCGCGCGATCGGCATCAGCATGTACGGCGCAAGATGAATCGGAAACTGCGTCAGCGCGAAATAGAGCCAGGTCGTCGCCGGCAGCGCGCCGGCGGTTGCTGCCAGCATCAGGCCCAGATTGCGCTGGGAGACCATTAGGCCGATCGCGAAGGCGCGCTCGGTGCCGATGCGACGGAAGATCAGCGTCGTCACGGCGAGCAGCGTGAAGTAGACCATAAACGCGAGCAGCGCGACGGCGATCGTGAACAGGGGATCGGCGATGAGGTCGGTGGCGACGTCGCCCATCACCGCAGAGGCGAACACCAGCAGGATAACGATGTTGAGGCCGTCGATCGGCCGCTTGTGGCGCTGGATCGTCTCGGTGCCGAACAGGCGACGGATGATCGTCGCGGCAAGCAGCGAGGCAGCGAGGATGCCGAGCAGCTTGAGGCCGAGCGTCAGCGGCCAGATGCTGAGCATGCCGCCGAGAAAGAGGCTCGCGAACAGGGACGCCGTGAAGGGCACGAGCGCGGTCGAGGTCACCAGCGTGACCAGCACCAAGGTGGCATCAAGGCCCATCAGCGCGGCGAGCGCCGGCGAGGCCATCATCGGCGAGGCCGTGCCCTGGAGCATCAGTGCAAGCGCAAGGCCGGGCGAGCTAGTGGTGAGCCCGCTCACGTAAGCGGCGAGGGCGACGATCAGCGGCACTCCGATCGTGGTCCAGGCGGTGGCAGCCGCGACCAGCGCCGGCCGGCGCAGATGTCCGTACAGCGCCACGAGATCGACGCGCATGAAGGAGATGCAGAGCAGAAAGAAGATCGCCTCGGTGACATAGGGGCGCAGGAGCGCGCCGAGCGGCGGCACGGCGACGGCGATGAACACGATGGCCGCCACCGCGCGGGTGCCCTGGCCGCCGAGCCATGTCAGCCCGCGCAGGGGGAGGGCGAAGAGGGATCGAAGATGAGAGGCCATGCAAACGGCGTTCAGCCCAATCCCTTCAACCACGCGCCGATCTCGCGCGCGGCGACATTGGCCTCTCGCAGCAATTTTCCCATGGTGAAGAAGCCATGGAATTGGCCGGGATAATGCTTGTAAGTGACGGGCACGCCGGCCTGCTTGAGGCGCGCGGCGTACTCGGCGCCTTCGTCGCGCAGGGGATCGGCACCGGCGGTGAGTACGTAGGCCGGCGGCAGGCCGGCAAGGCTCGTCGCGCCCGCCGGCGAGGCGCGCCAGTCATGGATGTCGGCGGCGCCATTGAGATAGTGGTCGCGAAACCAGCGGATCACCGAATGGGTCAGCAGCACGCTGGTCTCGGGCTCGCTGTGGGAGCCGTGCGTCATGGCGAAATCGGTCGCCGGATAGATCAGCACCTGTCCTGCGAGGGCGGGACCGTTGCCGTGGCGCGCGGCGAGCGCCACGACCGCGGTGAGATTGCCGCCCGCGCTGTCGCCGCCGATCGAGAGGCGCGAGGCGTCGATACCGAGCTCGCGCGCATTGGCGGCGACCCATCCGGTCGCGGCGATAGCGTCCTCGGGTGCGGCGGGAAACTTGTGCTCAGGCGCAAGGCGGTAGTCGACCGAGATCACGATCAGCGCGCCCTCGACCGCGAGCTGGCGGCAGACAACGTCGTGGGAATCGAGATCGCCAATCACCCAGCCGCCGCCATGGAAGAACACGAGCGCCGGCGACAGGCCGTCGTGCCGGCGCGGCTCGTTTGGCACGTAGAGGCGCGCAGGGATCACCCCATGCGGCGCTGGGATCGCGAGCTCTGCGACGCGGGCGAGCTCCGGCGGCTCGGGGTTGGTGGCAAAGCGCGCCTGCGAATAATAGGCGCGCGCCTCCGGTGCGGTCAGGGTCTCGTAGGCCGGGCGGCCGGCCTGCTGGAAGGCCTTGTAGACGGCAGCAGCATCGGGATCGAGCACAACGGGCATGGGCAGAGGCCTTCTGGGTTTCCAGTTCTGGTTGGACGTCGTTTTCGCACGGCGATGCCCGCCTGCCGGGAAGGGGGTGTCTTCCGACTATCCCATCCGGAAGCCGGTCTGGCCAGTCGGCGCCGGGGCGGGGCAGGGATGCCGCCCTTCCCCCGCCGTATTCGCCGTGTTAACCGGAGGGCCTGCGAGCGGCGGTATCCCCTATAAAATGTCCAACGAGCCCGATTCGCTGTTGAAGCCGCGCGAGATGTTCAAAACCTTTTCCCTGACAGGCCTTGCGGCACTGCTGGCCGCCACCGTGTTGACGGTTGCGACGCCTGCGCAGGCGCAGATCGGCACGATCTTCTCCGATCCGCCGCCGCTGCGGCCGCCCGGCAACATTCCGCGCGGCCAGCCGCAGCCGCAGCAGATCCCCGATGACGACGAAGAGGTGCCGGAGCTGCCGCCGCAGGGTCGCGTGCTCCCGTCGCGCCCGATGCCGCCGCCTCCGGGCCGGCAGGGGAACGTGATGCCGGGGCCGGTCGAGACCCAGCCTCTGGCGCCGCCGCCGGGCTCGACCGTGGCTCCGCCGAACCAGCCGCCATCCGCGGCGATCGCTCCGCCCGGTCCGCAAGGTGCCCCAGGTGGGCCCGGTCAGCGCCAGCCGCAGCAGAAGGGCGCAGTCCCGCAGGCGCCGGCGAGCCTCCAGCCGGGCGACGAGGTCGTCACCGAGCCGCCGGCCCAGAAGATCGTGAACAAGAAGGCGACCTTCTCCGGTCTCGACAAGATCACCGGACGCATTATCAATTTCGACGAGGAGATCGGCGAGACCGTCCAGTTCGGCGCGCTGCGGGTCAAGACCGACGCGTGCTATACGCGGCCGGCAACGGAGGCCACCAACACCGACGCGTTCGTCGAGGTCGACGAGATCACCTTGCAGGGCGAGGTGAAGCGCATCTTCTCGGGCTGGATGTATGCCGCAAGCCCCGGTCTGCACGGCGTCGAGCACCCGATCTACGACATCTGGCTCACCGACTGCAAAGAACCGCAGCAGACCATTGCGACCGCAGCGCCGGATCCCGCGGCCAAGCCGGCCCCGCCACCGCCTGCGCAGAAGAAGGCTGCGCCGAAGCAGGCCGTGCAGCAGCGTCCGCCGCAGCCCTTGCCGCCACCTCCGCAACAGCAGCCCGCGCCGCCACCGCCGCCGCCACAGCAGCAGCCGGGCCTGTTCAATTTCCCGGGCTTCAGCCGGTAAACTCAGTGATTATTGCCGCGAGGCGATGATATCGAGCGCGCGTGCGCCCGGGATCGGTTCGCCCGCAGAGAGCCTCAGGAAATCGCCGGGCTCGCCTGCGAGCGCCTTGTCGAGCAGCGCGGTGTAGCGCCGCCGCGAAATCTCGACCGCGCCGAAGCTCTTCAAGTGCTCGGTGACATATTGCGTGTCGAGCAGCTCGAAGCCGCCATGGATGAGCCGCGCGACCAGATGCACCAGCGCGACCTTCGAGGCGTCGCGCGCGGTGTGGAACATGCTCTCGCCGAAGAAGGCGCGGCCCAAGCTGACGCCGTAGAGCCCGCCGACGAGATCGTCGCCTTGCCAAGCCTCGACGCTGTGGCAATGGCCGAGCTCGTACAGGCCGCCATAGAGATCGCGGATGCGCTTGTTGATCCAGGTGTCCTCGCGCCCGGCCTGCGGCGCCGCGCAGCCGGCGATGGTCGCCTTGAACGCGGTGTTGACGGTCACGCGAAACGTATCCGAGCGCACCGTGCGCGCGAGGCGCGAGGCGACGCGAAATCCCTCCAGCGGGATCACGCCGCGCAGCTCCGGCTCGACCCAGAACAGGGTCGGATCGTCGGCGCTTTCCGCCATCGGAAAGATGCCGCAGGCATAGGCACGCAACAGCACGGCCGGCGTGATTTCAGACGAGGCAGAGTCGCGAGACGTCATGGCGCGCGACAATAGCAGGATCGCAATGTGGTTGCGATGGGTGACGCAAAGCCTCGCGCCCGTCAGCCCGCGGCGGCGTGGTTGGTCTTGCCGGGGGCCGTGGGTACGCGGCGGAACCTTAGCACGATGCGGGTCCCGGAATGGGCGGGATCACGCTTCACGGAGGCGTCGAGCTTGGCGGCCATGGCCGCGACGATGCGCTGGCCCATGCCGGTGGAGCGCGGATCCGCCTTGCCGTTGTCGCCGACACCATCGTCGGTGATCGACAGCAGGAGATCGTCGTTGTGCGAGGTCAGCTCGACATGGATCGGGCCGGCGCCATCGGGATAGGCATATTTCACCGCATTCATCACCAGCTCGTTGACGATGATGCCGACGGCGACGGCGCGGTCCGGATCGATCTCGATCGGCTCGGCCTTCAGCGTCAGGCGCGACATCCGGTTGCCTTCGGCCGAGCGCCTGAGATCCTCGAGCAGCGAGTCCAGATACTGGTTCAGAACCACGCTCTTCAGGTCCTGCGAGGTGTAGAGGCGGCGGTGCACCTGCGCGACCGCGGCGACGCGACCCATGGCATTGGTCAGCGCCGCCTTGACCTCGTCCTGCGCGGCGGAGCTCGCCTGAAGGTGCAGCAGCGAGGCGATGATCTGGAGGGAGTTGCCGACGCGGTGGTTGACCTCGCGCAGCAGCAGCTCGCGTTCGGCGGCGAGCGCCGCGTAGCGGTCGCGCGAGGCGTGGATCTCGGCTTCGGCTTCCTCGCGTGCCCTCTGCAATTCGGCCTGGCGCAGCGCGCCTTCGGCGGCGACGTGGAGGAGCGGGATGAAATCGCCCTGGACGTCCTTGACCAGGTAATCGGCCGCCCCGGCCTTCAGCGCGGTGACCGCGATGCTGGAATCCTGCGACGCGGTGACGAACACCACCGGGGGCGCGTCCGGGATCGCCATGATCTGCTCCAGCGTCTCCAGCCCGTCGAGGCCCGGCATGTACTGATCGAGTGCCACGACATCGATGCCGCCCTCGGCGCCCGCGCGGCGGATGCGCTCAAGGCCTTCCTCGCCGCTCGCGGCATGAACGACCCTGTAGCCGCGCCGCGTCAGGCCGCGATCGACCAGGCGCGCCAGCGCGTCGTCGTCGTCGATGTAGAGCAGTGTTGGCGTGTGCTGATTCATGTGGCGGCGGGCGGGACCTGGATGACCGAGAAGAACAGGCCGAGCTGCCGGATAGCATTGGCGAAGTTCTCGTAGTTGACCGGCTTAGTGACGTAGACGTTGCAGCCGAGCTCGTAGCAGCGCTTGATCTCCTGGGTATCATCGGTGGTGGTCAGCACCACCACGGGCGAAGCCTTCAGATATTTATTCTCCTTGATCTGCTTCAGGATGTCGATCCCGGTCATGTCGGGGAGGTTGAGGTCGAGCAGGATCAGGAGCGCATTGCCCTTCTGCACGAGCCCGGAGCCGTCGGCACCGAACAGGTGCCTCATCGCGTCCGTGCCGTTGGCAAAGGAGACGATCTCGTTGTTGACGCCGGACCTTCGGATATTGCGCTCGATCAGGCGGGCGTGGCCCTCGTCGTCCTCGATCATGATGATGGTAACTGGCTGAGTCATCGATCTGCGTTCCGGTTGCTCACGTTCCAGGCGATCGGCAGCGTGATCGTGAAGGTGCTGCCAGCGTTCAGTTCCGATGATACCGACATGGTGCCGCCGAGGCGACGCACAAGTGCACGCACATGTGCAAGACCGATGCCCTGGCCGGGCTTGTCCTGGGTTCCCGCGCGGCGGAACAGGTCGAATATCCGCTGGTGATCCTTCGGATCGATGCCACGGCCGTTGTCGCTGATCTCGAAGATCGCGTAGCCGAGTTTGGTGCGCCCGCGGATTCTGATCTCGCCGGGCACGCCGCTCTTCAGGTATTTGATCGCGTTGTCGATCAGGTTGGAGAAGATCTGCTCGAGCGCGAGGCGGTCGCTGACGAGGTTTGGCAAGGGCTCGACGTGAATCTCAGCCTGTGCCTCGGCGGCCTGGTGCGCCAGCGTCGACACGATGGCTCCGATCAGCTCGCTTGTATCGATTTTCACCGGCTGGAATTCGCGGCGGCCTTCGCGGGTGAGGTTGAGGATGGCGGAGATCAGCCGATCCATCTTGGCGATCGACGTCTTGATGAAGCCGAGCGCCTCGGAGAAGTCCTCCGAAAGCTGCTTGTCGGCGCCTTCGAGCACGATCTCGCCGGAAGCGGGCGGCGGCCCGTCGGCGGGGACATGGGTGAGACCGCCGATACGACGGAAAATGTCGCCGCCGAGCTCTTCGAGCTCGCTGGTAAAGCCCATGATGTTGACGAGTGGCGAGCGCAGATCATGGCTGATGATGTAGGCAAAGCGCTGAATCTCGTCATTGGCTTCGCGCAGGTCCGCGGTGCGCTCATCGACGACCGTCTCGAGGTTGGCATAGGCATCGCGCAGGCGGTTCTCGGCCTCGTCGCGGGCCCGCGCCGAGCGCCGCACCAGCCAGATTGAGATCATTGCCAGTAGCACGACGAGGCCGGAGCCAATGCCGGTCATCGATGCGGCGAGGGTCTGGCTGCGGTCGGAATTGACCGTACGGAGGCGGAACAGCCGTTCCTCTTCCTGAAGCATTCCGGTCGCGATTTCGGCGATCGCGGCCGTGGCGTCGGTAGAGGCGAACTCGCGAACCAGCGCTGTGGCCTTCTCCGGCTGATCCTGGCGGATGAAATCGATCTCCTGCGCCAATTGGCCGAGCCGCGTCTCGATCGCCGAGCTCAGCTTGTCGATGCTTTTGCGTTGTTCCGGATTATCGCCGATCAGGTGCGTAAGCCTGTCGAGGGCAGGTACGATGGCCGCTACAGCTTTGTCATGGTCGGCTTTGAAATCCGCCCCTCGCGTCAGCAGGTAGGCCCGGGCGGCGCTTTCGGCACGCCGGATTTCCAGCAGGAGGGCGTTGATCTGGTTCTCCGCCTCGATGGTGTGGATGACCCATTTGCTGTCATCCCTGGCCTTGTTGACGAGGTAAACGGAGCCGGCGCTGATCACGGTCAGCACCAAAAGGCCCGCCGAGAACAGCAGGATCTGCCAAAATGCGCGCCGTCGCTGCGCCCAAGCCTTCACGACGGTCTTAGGTTCAGCAGAATTCAAAACGCCCCCTTGGAACTGTCCCCGCGGTCCAGAACGCAATCAGGGCCAAACGGTTCCAGAAGCAGGAAGATTATCTGGGGGTAGGTTCCGCCTTGCCGGCCAGGTACTGTTCCAGCCAGTGGATGTGATAGTCGCCGTTGATGATGTCGTCCTCGCGCACCAGCGCGCGGAACAACGGCAGCGTGGTCTCGATGCCCTCGACAACCATCTCGTCCAGCGCCCGGCGCAGTCGCATCAGGCATTCGGCGCGGGTCTTGCCGTGCACGATCAACTTGCCGACCAGGGAATCGTAATAGGGCGGGATCGTGTAACCCTGGTAGACGGCGGAATCGATGCGGACGCCGAGGCCGCCGGGCGGGTGATATTGCAGGATCCGGCCGGGCGAGGGGCGGAAGGTTTGCGGATTTTCGGCGTTGATGCGGCACTCGATCGCGTGGCCGATGACCTGGACCTCGTCCTGCCGCGCCGGCAGATCCCCGCCCGCGGCGATGCGAATCTGCTCCAGCACGAGGTCGATATCGGTGATGCTCTCGGTGACGGGATGCTCGACCTGGATGCGGGTGTTCATCTCGATGAAGTAGAACTCGCCGTCCTCGAACAGGAATTCGATGGTCCCGACGCCGAGATATTTCATCTCGCGCATCGCTTTCGCGCAGGTCTCACCGATCTTGGCGCGCGCAGCCGCGGCAAGTACCGGCGAGGGGCCCTCTTCCCAGACCTTCTGGTGGCGGCGTTGCAGCGAGCAGTCGCGTTCGCCGAGATGAATGGCGCCGCCGCGGCCGTCGCCGAGGATCTGGATCTCGATGTGACGCGGCTTCTGGAGGTATTTTTCGAGGTAGACGGAGGCGTCACCAAAGGCGGACTTGGCTTCGTTGGCCGCTGTCGACAGCGCCACCTGGAGGTCGGTCTCGCTGTGGGCGACCTTCATGCCACGGCCGCCACCACCGGCCGCAGCCTTCACCAGCACGGGGAAGCCGATCTTCTTCGCGATCGAAAGCGCATCGTCATCGGGACCGACGGCGCCGTCGGAGCCGGGCACCACGGGGATGCCGAGGCGCTTGGCGGTCTTCTTGGCCTCGATCTTGTCGCCCATCAAGCGGATGTGCTCGGCCTTTGGGCCGATGAAATGCAGGTTGTGCTCTGCGAGGATTTCCGCAAAGCGCGCGTTCTCGGACAGGAAACCGTAGCCGGGATGCACCGCATCCGCGCCGGTGATCTCGCAGGCCGCGAGCAGTGCGGGCACGTTGAGATAGCTGTCCTTCGAGGGTGGCGGCCCGATGCAAACGCTCTCATCCGACAGGCGCACATGCATGGCGTCGGCGTCGGCGGTGGAGTGCACCGCCACGGTCGCAATCCCGAGCTCCTTGCAAGCCCTGAGGATGCGAAGAGCGATCTCGCCGCGATTGGCTATGAGGATCTTGTCGAACATGATGTCCTTATGGGGACGGAAAGCGACAGGGCGGCAACCGCCCTCAACGTTATTCGATGATGACGAGCGGCTCGCCGTATTCGACCGGCTGGCCGTCCTCGACCAGGATCTGTGTCACCGTGCCGGCGCGCGGTGACGGGATCTGGTTCATCGTCTTCATGGCTTCGATGATCAGCAGCGTCTGGCCGACCGAGACCTTGGTGCCGACTTCGATGAACGGCTTGGCGCCGGGCTCCGGCGCCCAATAGGCGGTACCGACCATCGGCGAGGTCACGGCGCCGGGATGTTTCGACAGGTCGGTCGCGGCCGTTGCGGGCGCGGCGGCGGCCGGCTGCAGCGTGGCGGGAGTGGCCGCCACTGGCATCGGCATGGTTGCAGCAACGCTGACATTGCGGGCGACGCGCAGGCGCAGGCCCGCACGTTCGATCTCGATTTCGGTCAGGCTGGTCTCATCGAGCAGCAGGGCAAGCTCGCGAATGAGCGCGGAGTCCTCGCTGGAAAACTTTGCGGCTGCTTTGTCGTCTGGCTGGCGCGCCATGTTGTTTGATCCGAATGTTCTGTTGGAAAGGGGGCGTCAGGCTTTGGGTTTGATGCCGAGCTTGGCGGCAAGACCCTGGATGGCGAGGCGGTAGCCCTCGATGCCGAAGCCGCAGAGCGAGGCGAAGGCCGCGCGCGCGGTGTAGGAGTGATGACGGAAGCTCTCGCGGGCGTGGATGTTGGTCACGTGCACTTCGACCGTGGGAATCTGCACCGCGAGCAGTGCGTCATGGAGCGCGATCGAGGTGTGGGAGTAGCCGCCGGCATTGATGATGATGCCCTTCATCTTGCGCGCATGCGCCTCGTGGATGAAATCGATCAACTCGCCTTCGCGGTTGGACTGCCGGCAGTCGGCCTTGAGGCCGAAGCTCGCCGCCGTCTCTCGGCACAGTGCCTCGACGTCAGCCAGCGTCGCATGGCCATACTTTTCGGGCTCGCGCGTCCCCAGCATGTTGAGGTTCGGCCCGTTGAGGACGAGGATCGTGTCGGTTGCAGGTTCAGCCATTCCAATCCCGGGAGAGGTGCTTCGGCGTGGCGGGGTTATAGGTAACAAAGCGGGCGAGGGGAAGAGTTGAAGGGCCTCCCCGCTGGCTTCAAGGACCTCATCCAGTGGGCAAAAACCTGTGCGGAAGCTGCGGAAATTGCTTGTTAACCAGTCCAAAGCATGGCTGCCGGCCGAACGCAAAGGGGCGGGCATCGCTGCCCGCCCTTGAGGTTGCCGTGATCCGGTCTTAGACGTTCAGGACAGCCACGATCTCGTAGGTGTCCGGATTGATGATCACGATCTCATCGCGAACCAGGACGTACTTATAGGTCCGCCACTCCGGATAGATCGTCACGACCCGCGACGGCAGGGCGTGCAGCGTAATGCCCTCGCGCGGAATGCGGGTGCCGACCGACACCTGGAAGTTCACATTCGTCACGGGGGCGACACGCTCCTCGCGGATCACGGACGTGATCTGAGTCCGCTGCTCGGTCGAGAGTTTCGCAGCGGCGCCTGCCTGGCCGACCGTGGTCGAGGTCGAGCTCTGGCCCTGCGCGTTCTGGGTCGAGCTGGTGCCGGCCTGACCCTGCGCGTTCTGGGTGCTGCTGGTGCCGGTCTGACCCTGAGCATTCTGATTGGTGCTCGTGCCGGTGCCCGGACGGTTCTCGGCATTGTTGGTCGAGGTGCCGCTCTTGCTGCCCTCAGCCTTCATGTCCTTCTGGTCCTTGCTGCCGGATTTCGTCGAGTCCTTGCTCGTGTCCTGGCTCATGCTCTTGGACTTGTCCTGCTGGGACTTGTCCATCTGGCCCTGCGCGCGTTCGTCGGTGCGCTGGCCCTTGGTCGCGCCAGACTTATCCTCGGCCGCGTTCTTGTTCATTGCGCCGCCGGAGTGCTCGTCCTTCATCGCGCCGGAAGACTTGTCCTCAGAGCTTCGATCGGACTTCATGCTGGAGCCGCCGGCCTGGCCGACAGTTCCCTTCTCGGCGCCAGAGGACTCCTTGCCCATGGAGCCGCGCTCAGCGGCGCCGCCCGAGGGCTGCGAGTGCTGCATCTGCTGCGAGCCACCAGCGCCGCTATCGCGGCCCGTGGTGTTTTGTGCGTTCGCCAGACCGGTGCCCGCGACGAGTGCGACTGCGGCAACCGAGATCATAAAGCGGTTCAACATCGAAATTCTCCTCACGTGTTCTTTGCGTCATTGCCCGCGCCGACAACGAAAGGAGATTTGAGTTGTTCCGGAACTTCGCCTGTTCCGCAGCATTTGTTTCTTGAATACCAGATGAATGACCTTGCACGAAGGCGCCACTGTTCGGCGCACGGAAAAGGCCGGCTTTTCAGCCGGCCTTATTCCGTGTGCGAGTTGTGAAGGGCGCGATTGGCAAGTCGCCTCTTCAACAAGTCGCCTTGCCGCAGCGGGCAATGCCGATCTTTTCCCTGAGGCTTTCGACCCCGACGGCGCCGATCACGATCTGCTTGCCGATCACGTAGCTCGGCGTGCCGTTCATGCCCATCGCTTCGGCGAGCTTGAAATTCTCCTCGATGGTGGCGCGCACTTCGGGGCTGGCGATGTCCTTCTCGATTCTGGCGGTGTCGAGACCAGCCTCCTTGGCGGCCTGAATCGCGCGGGCCTTGTCCGCCGCGCCGCGACCGCTGAGCAGTCTCTGGTGGAAGTCGAGATATTTCTTGCCGGAGGGATCTTGCATGCGCACGGCGACGGCGACCTGGGCCGCCTCGACCGAGCCTTGGCTCAGCACGGGAAATTCCTTCAGCACGACCTTCAGCTTCGGATCGCTCTTCATGAGGTCAAGCATGTCGCCCATGGCGCGTTTGCAATAGCCGCAATTGTAGTCGAAGAATTCGACGAAGGCGACGTCGCCGTCCTTGTTGCCGAGCACGACTTGGCGCGGCGAGTTGAAGATCGCGTCGGCATTCTGCGCGATGCTGGCCTCGCGCTTCTGGGTTTCGGCCGCGGCCTGGCGCTTGCCGAGCTCGGCCATGGCCTCCTCGAGCACCTCGGGATGGCTGACGAGATAATTCTTGATGATCGCCTCGATGTCGGTGCGCTGGGCATCGGAGAAGCTGTCGGCCGACGCGGGCGCGGCTGCGCCGAACAAGGCGAGCGCAAACAGCGCGGGAGCTAGCAGGCGCAGCGAAGGCATGGGCAAATCCTCTTATCCAAGGCAGGTTTCGGTAAAACGTCGCGGCGGACTAAAGCTCGATGTCGTGACGTCGTGGTGTCGGGCGTCGATTGCGTTGCGTCAGTTGCGGGGCGGCTTGGCCGCCAAGATGTCGTCGGCCTTGACCCAGCCGGGTGTGCCGACAGCGAAACGGGTTTTCGCGCGCGTGGCGAGCTCGCGGGCGGTCTTGTTGTCACCGCGCAAGTAGGCGGCCTGCGCCGACGCGAGATCCGCCTCGGCATAATCTCCCTTTCGCCCATAGGCCATCGCGAGCTGGGTATAGCCGAGCGCGGCCTCGGGCTCTCGTGCCACCGCGGCGCGGAGAATCCGAACGGCGTCGTCGGTGTAGGCCTTATTATCGGTTCCAACCAGAGCCTGCCCAAGTAACATCTCGATGAGGGGTGCATTGTTCGAAAGCTGCACCGCCTTGCGCAGGGGAGCTATCGCCTCGGCGGGCTTGCCGCTCTCCAGCAAGGCCTGCCCGCGCACCTCGTAGAAATACGGATTGTTCGGCTGGACCTGGATCAGCGCGTCGATCTGGGTGAGCGCGCTGCGCAAGTCCCCATGCAGATAGGTGCTGATGGCACGGGCATAGCGCGCCGGCATGCTGTCGTTGGTCTGGGGATAGCGGCGGTACACCGTCTCTGGCCGCTCCATGAACGCCGAGATCTTGGCGCGCACCATGTCATGGCGGAGCTGGAGCGCGGGATCGTCCTTCTTGTCCCAATAGGGGCTTGAGCTTGCGAACTCCTGGAGCGAGGCGACGCGCTCGGCCGGCATCGGATGCGACTGCAGATAGGGATCGGCGCCGCGCGCGGCGAACAGGCTCTCGCTGGTGAAGCGCTTGAAGGTCTCGTACATGCCCTTCGGCGACTGCCCCGTCGCGGTGAGGAATTTCACGCCGGCACGGTCGGCGTTCTCCTCCTGCTGGCGCTGATAGGACAGCAGCGTGCGGCGGATCATCTCCTGCGGGCCGGCGATCGCGGCCGCGCCGGCATTGGCAAGGCCGTTGTTGCCGGCGCTCGAGCTGCGGGTGCTGCCGGCTGCGATCGCGCCGGCGCCGAGCAGCATCGCGATGATCATCTGGGTCTGGGCCGTGGCGAGCTGCTCGCGCAGCTTGGACAGATGGCCGCCCGCCAGATGCCCGGTCTCGTGCGCGAGCACGCCGATGATCTGGTTCGGTGTCTCCGACTGGAGGATCGCGCCCCAATTGACGAAGATGCGGCGGCCGTCCGCGACGAACGCGTTGAACGAGCCGTCGTTGATGATCACCATCTGGATGTTGTGCTTCTCTAAACCGGCGACGCGCAGGATCGGGCGGGTATATTCGCGCAGGAGCTGCTCGGTTTCGGTGTCGCGTAGGACCGGCGGCCCCTTGACCTGCGCACGCGCAGCCGAGAACGGCGTCAGCGCGATCGCCGCGGCCGTGGTGAGGGCAGTGAGGGCGGAAGCCTTCTTGCCCGATGCGATCTGGAGCAACATCAATCGGTCTGGGTCAACGGTCTTGGTCAAGCAGTTTCGTGATTGGTTTTTGGCGATTGGCGGCGGACCGGATACGCGATATGCCCTTGTGAACCGTACCCCTTATGAGCCGTACAATGCGGCTAGTCTGGGGCGCAAGCGCTCCGTTTTCCTGACCGGACGGGCCGGTCTGCCAGCGAAATAGCGGAAATCGATGCACGATGCGAGATTGAGGAACCGGTTGGCGCAGTGGCTCGAGCCCTCCCGCCGCAGCGATGTTCCCCCGTTCATGGTGATGGACGTCATGGCCGCGGCGGCCCGAATCGAGGCCGCAGGTGGCCAGGTCATCCACATGGAGGTCGGTCAGCCCGCGGCCGGCGCGCCCAGGACCGCGATCGCGGCCGCCCATGCCGCGCTCGAAGCGGGACGGATCGACTACACCTCCGCACTCGGCATCCCCTCACTGCGCGAGCGCATCGCGCGGCATTATCGCGATGTCCATGGCTGTGACGTCAGCCCCGAGCGGATCGTGGTGACGACCGGCTCCTCGGGCGGATTTATCCTGGCCTTCCTGTCGATGTTCGAGCCCGGCGATCGCGTCGCGGTGACCGTGCCGGGCTATCCACCCTACCGCCACATCCTTACCGCGCTCGGCTGCGAGCCGGTGCTGATCGAGACCACGAACGAGACGCGCCACGCGCTCACCGGCGAGGCGCTGCTTGCCGCCCATCGCAAGGCGCCGCTGAAGGGCGTGCTGGTCGGCAGTCCCGCCAATCCGACCGGGACCATGATGCACCGCGAGGCGCTCGCTAGCCTGATCGCAGCCGCGCAGGATGCAGGTATCCGCTTCATTTCCGATGAGATCTATCACGGGCTCGATTATGCGTTTCCGGCCGTGACGGCGGCGGCGCTGTCGGAGCACACGCTCGTGATCAACTCGTTCTCGAAGTATTTTTGCATGACGGGCTGGCGCGTCGGCTGGATGGTCGTGCCTGAGATCCTGGTGCGGCCGATCGAGCGGCTCCAGCAGAACCTCTCGATCTCGGTGCCGTCGCTGTCGCAGATCGCGGCGGAGGCCGCCTTCGACGGCGCGGCCGAGATGGAGGAGATCAAGCACGGCTATCAGGAAAACCGGCGTATCCTGATCGATGGATTGCCGAAGGCTGGACTGACGAGATTCCTGCCGGCCGACGGCGCCTTTTATCTCTATGCCGACGTCTCCGACTTCACCGCCGACAGTTTCGAGTTTGCCAAGCAGATGCTGGAGCAGGCCCATGTTGCGGCGACGCCCGGCCTCGATTTCGATCCCATTCACGGACGCTCGTTCGTTCGCTTTTCCTACGCACGTTCGCCCGAAGAGATGCAGGAGGCAGTTGACCGGATCGCCCACTGGCTTAAATAGCCGCGAGTTTTGACCAGCCTTCCGGAGTTCATCTTGTCTGAACGATCTGCCGCGCCCGCTGCCACGTCGCATTCTCCTCTCGCCGCATTGATGTGGCCGACCCGGCCGGGTGAATCCGTCGGCGCTTTGCGCGCCTTCGTGCTGATTGCGCTCGGCACCGCATTGATGGCGCTATCAGCCAAGGTCAGCCTGCCGCTGCCTTACGTCCCCATGACGCTGCAAACGCTGGTGGTGTTGATGATCGGCGCTGCCTATGGCTGGCGCCTTGGCAGCGCAACCATGATTGCCTACCTCGCCGAGGGCGCCCTGGGGCTTCCCGTATTTGCCGGCCCGGTAGCCGGAATCGCTCCGCTGGTCGGGCCGACCGCGGGCTATCTGTTCGGTTTTGTTCTGGCAGCCTTCGTGACCGGCTGGCTCGCCGAGCGCGGCTGGGATCGCAGCGTGGTCCCGCTATTTGCGGCAATGGCCGTTGGCCATATCGTCATTCTCGCCGCCGGGTTTGGCTGGTTGGCCCTCGGCCTCGGCCTCGGTGCCGCGAAGGCCTGGCAGGTCGGAATTGTGCCGTTCATTGCGGCTTCGCTGGTGAAGAACGCGCTCGGCGCGGCGTTGATGCCGGCTGCGCGCCGGATCGTCGATCGCCGCGGGTAATACGCGCAGCAATGACCAGTTCCAATTGACAGGGCCGGCCAAGTTGATCTTGGCTGGTCCGATAGTTTGAGGGGGAGTGAAACGATGACGACGACAACGATCGCGGAGGCGCCGGTCGCGCCGCCTGCGGCCAAGCCGTGGTACAAAGTTCTCTATGTTCAGGTGCTGATCGCGATCGTGCTCGGCGCCATCGTCGGCTGGTTGTGGCCATCGCTCGCCACCAACGAGTGGATCAAGGCGCTCGGCGACGGCTTCATCAAGCTGATCAAGATGGTGATCGCTCCGATCATCTTCTGTACCGTCGTCTCGGGCATCGCCCACATCCAGGATGCCAAGAAGGTCGGGCGCATCGGCGTCAAGGCGCTGGTCTATTTCGAAATCGTCTCGACCTTCGCGCTGGTGATCGGACTCGTCATCGGCAACTTGGTGAAGCCCGGCGCGGGCTTCGGCAGTGGCGCAGCAAACGAGGCGGCTGTCGCAAATTACGCTAAGCAGGCCGCCGGTCAGAAGTCGGTCGACTTCGTGCTGCACATCATTCCCGACACCGTGGTCGGCGCCTTCGCGCAAGGCGAGATCCTCCAGGTGCTGCTGTTCTCGGTGCTGTTCGGCTTTGCTTTGATGAGCCTTGGCGAGCGCGGCCATACCATGCGCAGCTTCATCGACGATGCCGCGCATGCCGTGTTCGGCGTCATCTCTATCGTCATGCGTGCAGCACCGATCGGCGCGTTCGGCGCGATGGCCTATACGATCGGCAAGTTCGGCACTGGCGCCATCCTCAACCTGGTCGGGCTGATCGCCACGTTCTACCTCACCGCGGCGCTGTTCGTGTTCGTCGTGCTCGGCATCATCGCCCGTATGGCGGGGTTCTCGATCTTCAAGTTCCTAGCCTACATCAAGGACGAACTGCTGATCGTGCTCGGCACCTCGTCGTCGGAAAGCGCGCTGCCGTCGCTGATGGAGAAGCTGGAGCGGCTCGGCTGCTCCAAGTCGGTGGTCGGCCTCGTGGTGCCCACCGGCTACTCGTTCAATCTCGACGGCACCAACATCTACATGACGCTGGCAACGCTCTTCATTGCGCAGGCGCTCGGTTACGATCTCTCCTTCAGTCAGCAGCTCACGATCCTCGTCGTGGCCATGCTGACCTCGAAGGGCGCCTCCGGCATCACCGGCGCGGGCTTCATCACGCTCGCGGCGACGCTCGCCGTGGTCGATCCGCGGCTCGTCCCGGGCATGGCGATCGTGCTCGGCATCGACAAGTTCATGAGCGAGTGCCGCGCGCTGACCAATCTGTGCGGCAACGGCGTTGCCTGCGTGGTCGTCGCCTGGTGGGAGGGTGAGCTCGATCGCGACAAGCTCAACGCCAACCTCTCCAAGCAGATCGATCCGACCGACATGGAGACGGCGATCACGACGGACTGATCTGCGCGACGCGCCGCCGGGCTTCGAAGTCGTAGGGCTGGTCGAGACTCCTCGGTCAGCCCTTTTCCTTTCGGCGCATCCGAGTAAGGCGCCCGTCGACAGCTAGAACCGCTCTGGCCGGTAGGGCGCCGGATCGATCGCCGGCGTCTCGCCGCTCATGATTTCGGCGAGCAGGCGTCCTGTCGCGGGACCCAGCGTAAAGCCCTGGTGGCCGTGGCCGAAATTCATCCAGAGGCCCGGATGTCGCGGAGCTTGCCCAAGCACCGGGAGCATGTCGGGCGTGCAGGGGCGCGTGCCGAACCACGGATCCGGCTCGACCCGCTTGCCGAGATCGATCAGCTCGCGCGCGGAGGCTTCGGCGCTGGCGAGCTGCACCGGGGTTGCCAGCGCGTCCATGCCGGTCAATTCCGCGCCGGTGGTGATGCGGATGCCCTTGGCCATCGGGCCCATGGCGTAGCCGCCGCCCTTGTCGACGAGGGGCAGGTCGAGCGAGGCGCCGCCGCTGTAGTGCATGTGGTAGCCGCGCTTGCGGACCAGCGGAATGCGATAGCCGAACTTGTGCAACAGATCGGGTGACCACGGGCCGAGCGTCACGACGGCGTGGGCCGCGTCGAGACGTCCCTGGTCCGTATCGACGGACCAGCCGGTTGCGGTTTGCCGCAGGCTCTGGGCGTCACCGAGCACAACGGTGCCGCCGAGGCGCTCGAACAGCTCGGCATAGGCCGTGACGAGGGCACCTGGATCGGACACGGTCCAGGTGTCGCGCCAATGGATCGCGCCGGGGAGATCGTCGCGCAGGATCGGCTCGGCCTTGGCAAGCTCGCTGCCGGAGAGCACGCGGAAATTCACGCCGAATTCGCGCTGGTCTTCCTCTGCGGTCTTGATCGCGAGATCGAATGACGCAGGGTCGCGATGCAGCATGCGATAGCCGGCGCGGCGGATGAGATTGTCAGCGTGGGCTTCGCGAATGAGGATGTCGTGCTCAGCCGTCGCATAGGCGATCAGCCGGGCCCAGGCCTCGATCGCCTCGCGATGCCGCTTCGGCGCCGAATGCCACCAATAGCGGAGCAGGGGCTCGATATGGAGATGAAGCGACGACAGGCTGTAGCGCACGTCATTGGTGCGGCCGGTCGCGATCTTCAGCAGCGTGGCGAGGTCGCGCGGCATCGGGTAGGGGCGGACCGCTTCCGCCTGGATCATCCCCGCATTGCCGTAGCTGGTCTCGCGGCCCGGCTCCCTGCGGTCGACCAGCGTGACGGACCAGCCGCGCTGCCGCAGGTGCAGCGCCGCGCTGACGCCGATCATGCCGCCGCCGAGAACGATCGCGCTTTGCATTGGCAGATTTCTCCTGTCAGGCTGGTTGTGGGCGAGGTCGGGTCAGTCCCAGGCGAGGAACCCTGGTGCGGCCGACAGCGGCGGCGCCGCGGCGAGCCGCGCCGGATCGGTCACGTCGGTCGTTTCGAAGAAGCTCTGATTGGCGCGAGCACTGGAATCGCAAAGCTTTGACAACGCCATTCCCATTCAAAATGACGAAAGCGATCTAGCATATCGGAAACGGCCCGGGCAGGTGATCAGCGCGCATAGGAGCGCATCGAAACAAAAACGCCCGGCTGTGCCGGGCGTTTTGCATTGGATGCTCGGCTTTATTCGCCGCCACCGAAGCGGCGCGACCACCAGCCGGCACGGCGCGGGGCGGCCCGAGTTTCGTTTGCGGCTTGCGGTGCGGGCTCAGCTGCTGGGACGGGCGCAGCAACCGGTTCGGTCGCCTGCGCAACCGGTGTTACGGGCTCGGGCTGGCTGTTCAGCAGGAAGCTGACCTTTTCCCGGACGGTGGAGCGGCGTCGCGCGGCCTTGTCGTCGGCGGGCTCTTCGACCGGCGCTGCGGTCGTCGCTGCGGGAGCGGGCTCGGCTGGTACCTCGCTCTGCGCGTCGGCGCGCGATGCAGGCTCCGCCGCCTGCGGTTCGGCCCTGTGTTCAGGCTCTGCGATCGAAGGCGCGGCCTCGTTGCTGAAGCCATCGAAATCGGCGACGGCGTCGGTTGCTTCCGGCGGCGCGTTGGCTGCGAGCTCGTCGCCGATGGAGCCGGCGAGACCTTCCTCGTTGCCACCGCGACGACGGCGTCCGCCACGGCGACCACGCCGGCGGCGGCGATCGCCGCTACCCTGCTGCTCGCCGCGGGCCACCTGTTCCTCTCCTTCCTCGCCGTCCTGCTCGGACTCGGAGTCCTCTTCGCCTTCGCCGGCTGCCGTGGCGGCCTCAGGAAGCGTGTGTGCGCTATCCTCGCGCAAATCGCCGTCGCGCTGGCCACCGCGGCCGCGGCGGCGGCGGCGGCGCTTGCGGCGCTGACCGTCCTGCTCGACGGCTGCCTCGCCGGCAGCTTGTTCCTCGCTGAGACCTTCGGTCTCCTCGGTCTCGATCTCGGATTCCAGCTCCGGATCGAACTCCTCGTCCTCATAGGCCTCTTCGACCATGGGCGGCGGACTTGCAGCCGCCTGCGCCGCCAGCAGCGCCTTGGCAGCTTCCAGCGTATGCACCTGCTCGCCGCGGTCGATCACATAAGCCTGAGGTCCGCTGACGCTGGGATCGGCGATGACCGACAGCGTGACCTTGAAGCCGTTCTCGAGGTCGCGCAGATGACCGCGCTTGTGGTTCAGCACGTAGAGCGCCACGTCGGTGCGGGTGCGGACCACGAGATTGTGGGTCGCGCCCTTCATCAGGATCTCTTCGAGGCCGCGCAGCAACTGGAGCGCCACCGAGGAGACCGAGCGGACATGGCCGGTGCCGCCGCAATGCGGGCACGGATCGGTCGAACTCTCCAGCACGCTGGCGCGAATGCGCTGGCGCGACATTTCCAGCAGGCCGAAATGCGAAATGCGGCCGACCTGGATGCGCGCGCGATCCTGCCGCAGGCAATCGGACAGCTTGCGTTCGACCGCGCGGTTGTTGCGCTTCTCGTCCATGTCGATGAAGTCGATGACGATCAGGCCGGCGAGGTCGCGCAGGCGGAGCTGGCGTGCGACCTCTTCGGCCGCTTCCAGATTGGTCTTGAGCGCGGTGTCCTCGATATGGTGCTCGCGGGTCGAGCGGCCCGAGTTGACGTCGATCGAGACCAGCGCTTCCGTCTGGTTGATGACAATGTAGCCGCCGGAGCGAAGCTGCACGGTCGGCGAGAACATCGCATCCAGCTGGCTTTCGACGCCCATCCGCGAGAACAGCGGCTGGCCGTCGCGATACTGCTTCACCGCGCTGACATTGGCGGGCATCAACATCTTCATGAAGTCGCGCGCTTCCCGGTAGCCGGCCTCACCGGCCACCTGGATCTCGTCGATCTCCTTGTTGTAGAGGTCGCGCAGCGAGCGCTTGATCAGCGAGCCTTCCTCGTAGACGAGGGTCGGGGCCTGCGACTTCAGCGTCAGGTCGCGCACGGTCTCCCACATCCGGATCAGATATTCGAAGTCGCGCTTGATCTCGGGCTTGGTGCGGGCGGCGCCGGCGGTGCGCAGGATGATGCCCATGCCCTCGGGCACGTCGAGATCCTGCACCACTTCCTTCAGACGGGAGCGATCCTGCGCGCTGGTGATCTTGCGGCTGATGCCGCCGCCGCGCGCGGTGTTGGGCATCAAGACGGCATAGCGGCCGGCGAGCGACAGATAGGTCGTCAGCGCCGCCCCCTTGTTGCCGCGCTCTTCCTTGACGACCTGCACCAGCATCACCTGACGGCGCTTGATGACTTCCTGGATCTTGTACTGGCGGCGCGGACGGAAGGTGCGCTCCGGCACTTCCTCCAGCACGTCGTCGCCGCCGACGGATTCGACGACTTCCTCTTCGGCTTCTTCGTCCTCGTCCTCGTCCTCGTCGTCTTCGCCGGCTGCTTCTGGGGCCTCGGCGTGCGGCGCCTCGACGCTCTCGCCGGCGGCGTAAACGGCATCGGCCGGCTCGGCAGTAGAGGTCACGGTCTCGGCCAGAGCCTCCGCGTGCACCTCGAAGGCGACGGCCTCCTGCGGCTCGGCACCGGTCTCGGCCGCAACTACGGGCTCGACGCCGACGGCCGCGACAGGCGCGGGCGTCGCCTCGGTATGATCATGGTCGTGATGATCGTGCTCACCGTGATGACCATGATCGTCATGATCGTGGGCGTGATGGTGATCGTCATCATGGGCATGATGATCGGCGTGATCATGATCGCCATGACCGTGTTCGTGATGATCGTGGCGGTCGTGCTCGTGATACTCGGCATCGGTGTGCAGGTGCTCGCCTTCGTGCGAGGCGCCCTCGCTCAGCGCCGGCTGGAGCTCGCCCTCGACCGGCTGGGCCGCGGGATCGCCGCCGGCATCGAGGCCTTCGACGATGTCGCTGCGGACGCGTTCGCCATGACCGCGGCGGCGGGCGTTGCGGTGGCGCGAACGGCGGCGGCCATGGGAGCGGTTCTCGCTCTCTTCCTCGGCCTCGCGATGGGCCTGTTCCTCGGCCTCGATCAGCGCCTGCCGGTCGGCGACCGGGATCTGGTAGTAATCAGGATGGATTTCGCTGAAGGCGAGGAAGCCGTGGCGGTTGCCGCCATATTCGACGAAAGCGGCCTGAAGCGAGGGTTCGACCCGGGTGACCTTGGCGAGGTAGATATTCCCGCGCAGTTGCTTGCGTTGTGCGGTCTCGAAGTCAAACTCTTCGACGCGATTGCCGCGGACCACGACGACCCGGGTCTCTTCCGGGTGGGTGGCATCGATCAACATCTTGTTGGGCATGTCTTAACTCTTGGCGGCGGCGGGCGCGATTCACCGTGGGCGCGTATCGCGCCGCCGGGTGACGCGACGGTCCACCTGATTCGGGGGTGAGGGGAAGGCCGAAACGCCGTCTCTTTCGCCTTGCCGAACCGGAAGCTTCAGGACCAATGCGGCGCGCGGGATTTTCAATCCGCAGCGTCGCGAATGGTCCTTCAGAGTTCGTCGGCACAGTCTGGCGCATCAAGCGTCGGCCCGTATGAAACATTGGGCGGCGAGGCCGCCCCTCAATCAGTTGCTGCTGGCCAGGCATGGCGCGAGCGCGCTCGCCTTGGGATCACGAACCGCTCCCTTGGGATCAAGGGCTCGGGTAATGGGTCACGTCGCTGTCAGAACCGCCCGGGTGACGTGAGTGGTAACCCAGGACCGTCCGCCGCCGGAGCTTGACCCGCTCCCTCTCGTTGCCGCGCACCGCGCTGGTCTTGGAGGGGAACGGAAAACGCTGGAATTCCCAAACGTTGAGAGTTCCGGCGCTGCACCGGGAGGCTGAATGCGACACAACCGGAAATATCGGCCGTCAGCAGTCCGTACATACGAGGAATGAGCCATCCGTGCAAGGGAGCGTCGCACGGCGGTCACAGTCAGCGAGTTTCGCGCATCCGTCATTAAGCATCGTTTAACCCTGTGGTTCTATTGCGTTAAAAGGGCTGCTCGGAGGCACGGAATCGGTGGCGAGCCGCACAAATCAAAGGGTTTTGCTGGGATGCGTGCTGCTGTGCGCCGCGGCATTGCCATGTGCTGATTCCTCCCGCCTGAGCGCAGCGGAAAGCCAGCCGCAACCCTCTGTTGCGGTGGCGAATTTTCCAATCGCCTCGGCCGCCCGTCTGGCCGGCGACGGGAAGCAGACCCGCTTCATCCTCGACATCGACCAGACCGTTACCTTCCGTGCCGTGACGCTCGCCGACCCCTACCGCGTCGTGGTGGACGTGCCGCAAGTCAATTTTCAGCTGCCCGCCGGTACCGGCAGCGGGGGCCGGGGGCTGGTCAAGGCCTTCCGCTATGGGCTCGTCATGCCGGGCGGCTCGCGAATCGTGTTCGATCTGACCGGACCGGCGAAGATCACCAATTCGTACGTGGTCGACGCAGCCAACGGCCAGCCGGCCCGGCTCGTGGTCGAACTGGAGGAGGTTGACCGGGCCGCCTTCGTGCCGTCACCCGCGCCCGAACACCGACCCGAGCTGCGGCCCGCGATCGCCGAAGCGCCGCCTGCCGCGGTTCCCGCTACGGCAACTCCGGATGCCGCACAGCAGAAGGCCGATGGCCGTCCGGTGGTCGTGATCGATCCCGGCCATGGCGGCATCGACAATGGCACGCAGTCGAGTGGCGAGAGCGAAAAGAACCTGGTGCTCGCGTTCGGCCTTGCACTACGCGACCGGCTGGAAAAGGCCGGCAAATATCGCGTGGTCATGACGCGGGACGACGATACTTTCATTCCCCTCAATGACCGGATCAAGATCGCCCGCAATCTCAAGGCCGCCTTGTTCGTCTCCATTCATGCCGATGCGCTGCCTCGTGCCGAGGGTGACGCGCAAGGCGCGACCATCTACACGCTCTCAGACAAGGCGTCCGACGCCGAGGCCCAGCGGCTCGCGGACGCCGAGAACCGGGCCGACGCGATCGCCGGCTTCAACCTCGCGGAGGAGCCGACCGACGTCGCCGACATCCTGATCGACCTCACCCAGCGCGAAACTCGCACCTTTTCAAACCGTTTTGCCCGTCTCCTGATGGGGGAAATGAAGTCGACGGTGCGGATGCACAAGCATCCTCTGAAATCCGCGGGCTTCCGGGTGCTGAAGGCGCCCGACGTGCCCTCGGTGCTGGTCGAGATCGGGTATGTCTCCAATAAGGGGGACCTTGAGCACCTGGTCTCCGAGGGGTGGCGGTCCCGCGCCGTGGGCTCCATGGCGCAGGCGATCGACGGGTTTTTGACAAAGCGGATGGCCACGGCCGGATCTTCGAATTGAAAGGGTTTTTCCGTCTCGCCGCAAAAGCCCTAGTTTGGCCACAGCGGGCGCTTTATAAAAATGCCGTAGGGGGTTCCGGAATCGGAGAGAATCCCGCTCGGCAAGCGTCTAAAATCCGGCACTGATGTGATTGCGTAAGCCGGTGAATGCGCGACGTAAGGTTGGCCCCTGTTTGGGGTGCCAAGGGCACTGATACTGGGCTGATCCAGAATTTGAACGGATAAACACATAATGCGCTTGCTGGTGCGGTTCATGGGCTTCCTGTTCGCCGCGGGAACAGTGGTGTTCCTTGTCGGTGTAGGGGCCGTGGCAGGCCTGATCTGGCATTTCTCCAAGGACTTGCCGGACTATTCTCAGCTTCAGGATTACGAACCGCCGGTGATGACACGCGTGCACGCGGTCGACGGTTCGCTGCTCGGCGAATACGCCAAGGAGCGACGGCTGTATCTGCCGATCCAGGCGGTGCCGAAGCTCGTGATCAACGCGTTCCTGGCAGCCGAGGACAAGAATTTCTACGAGCATGGCGGCATCGACTACACCGGCATGGCGCGCGCAGGTCTGGTCTACATCCAGAACTACGGCTCGAACCGGCGTCCGCAGGGCGCCTCCACCATCACCCAGCAGGTCGCCAAGAACTTCCTTCTGACCAATGAGGTCTCCTTCGCCCGCAAGATCAAGGAAGCCTTGCTGGCGATGCGCATCGAGAAGACTTACTCGAAGGACAAGATCCTCGAACTGTATCTGAACGAAATTTATCTCGGCCTTGGCGCCTACGGCATCGCGGCGGCGTCGCTCGTCTATTTCGACAAATCGGTGAACGAGCTCACCGTTGCGGAAGCCTCCTATCTGGCGGCACTGCCGAAGATGCCCGCGACCCTGCATCCGGTGCGCAACCGCGACCGTGCCGTCGAGCGCCGCAACTACGTGGTCGACCGTCTGCTGGAGAACGGCTGGATCAAGCAGGCCGACGCCGAGAAGGCGCGCAAGGAGCCGCTGGCCGTCACCAGCCGGTCCAATGGCGCCCACACGTTCGCCGGCGAATATTTCGCGGAGGAAGTCCGCCGCGATATCTTCGAACGCTATGGCGAGAAGAAGCTGTATGAGGGCGGTCTCTCTGTCCGCACCACGCTCGATCCCAAGATTCAGGTCATGGCGCGCAAGACCATGGTCGCCGGCCTCGTGAACTATGACGAGCAGCAGGGCTATCGCGGCGCCATGAGCAAGCTCGATATTTCGGGCGACTGGGGCGTGAAGCTTGCCGAGATCAAGTCGCTCTCCGACATCTCGCCATGGCGTATGGCGGTGGTGCTGGAGACCAGCGACCAGTCGGCGCGCATCGGCTTCCAGCCGAGCCGTGAACTCGGCGGCGCCGTGAGCAAGCAGCGCGAGACCGGCCTCGTCACACTCGACGGCGTTCGCTGGGCGCGGGCCGTGCAGGGCGGCACAAAGGGCAAGACGCCGACGGCGGTGTCGCATGTGCTCCAGCCCGGCGACGTCATTTATGCCGATCCGCTCTACAAGGACGGCCAGCCCGTCGAAGGCCAGTACCGGCTGCGCCAGATCCCAGAAGTGTCGGGCGCGATGGTGGTGATGGACCCCTGGACCGGCCGTGTGCTCGCGATGGTCGGCGGCTTCTCGTTCGATCAGAGCCAGTTCAATCGCGCCACGCAGGCCTATCGACAGCCGGGTTCGTCGTTCAAACCGATCGTCTATTCGGCCGCCCTCGACAACGGCTATACGCCGTCGACCGTGGTGCTCGATGCGCCGATCGAAATCGACCAGGGCCAGGGCGCCGGCGTGTGGCGGCCTGAAAACTTCTCCTCGGGCAAGTTCCAGGGGCCGGTGACGCTGCGCAACGCGCTGCGGCAGTCGCTGAACACCGTGACGGTGCGCCTCGCGCAGGACATCGGCATGCCCCTGATCGGTGAATATGCCCGCCGCTTCGGCGTCTATGACGAGCTGCCGAACTATCTGTCCTACGCGCTCGGCGCCGGCGAAACGACGGCGATGCGCATGGTCACGGCGTACTCGATGCTCGCCAATGGCGGCCGCCGGGTGAAGCCGACTTTGATCGACCGCATCCAGGACCGCTACGGCCACACCATCTTCAAGCACGACCAGCGCGAATGCCGCGGTTGCGACGCGCCGGGCGGCTGGAAGAACCAGCCCGAGCCGCAGCTGATCGACCGCCGCGAGCAGGTGCTGGACTCCATGACCGCCTATCAGATCACCGAGCTGATGGAAGGCGTGGTTCAGGCCGGTACCGCGACCGTGGTCAAGGAAGTCGGCAAGCCGATCGCAGGCAAGACCGGCACCACCAACGAGGCCAAGGACGCCTGGTTCGTCGGCTTCTCGCCCGACGTCGCCGTCGCCATCTACATGGGCTACGACAAGCCGCGTCCGCTGGGTAAGGGCAATGCCGCAACGGGCGGCCATCTGGCAGCTCCCATAGCACGCGATTTCCTCAAGCTCGCGCTCGCCGACAAGCCCGCCGTTCCGTTCAAGGTGCCGGCCGGCATCAAGCTCGTGCGCGTCGCGGCCAAGACCGGCATGCGCGCCGGCCCGGGCGAGACTGGCGGAACCATCCTCGAAGCCTTCAAGCCGGGCACGGCGCCGCCGGACAACTACGCAGTCATCGGCGTTGCTGACGCCGATGGGCGCATGCCGGCGTCGCAGCAGCAGCAGCCGGATTCCGGCTTCTTCATGCGGCCGGGCACCGGTGGGCTGTATTAGCTGATAACGCCGACGTTTGATGGTGGGCGGTTGCGCTTTGGCGCCGCCGCCGCTACATCCCGTTGCAATCGTAAGCGGAACAATTCCGCGACATCAGAGAGCGATATGCGCGCCGAAATCGAGCGGTTGGTAGAAGAGATCAAGCAGTCAGTCGGGCTGCTGAGGAGGCATCTTTGACGTCGAGAAATCGACGGCGCGCCTCGCTGAGCTGAACAAGCTCGCAGAAGATCCCAACCTCTGGAACGATCCCCAGAAAGCCCAGAAGCTGATGCAGGAGCGCACCTCGCTCGAGGATGCGTTGTCGGGCATCGGCAAGGTCGAGCAGGAGCTCGAAGACGATATCGGCATGATCGAGCTCGGCGAGGCCGAGGGCGATGACGGCGTGGTCGCCGAGGCCGAAGCCGCGCTGAAGAACCTGAAGAAGGAAGTGGCGCGGCGCGAGCTCGAGGCGCTGCTGTCGGGCGAGGCCGACCGCTTCGATTCCTATCTCGAAGTCCATGCCGGCGCCGGCGGCACCGAGAGCCAGGACTGGGCGCAGATGCTCTTGCGCATGTACACGCGCTGGGCCGAAACCCACGGCTTCAAGGTCGAGGTGCTGGAAGAATCCGAGGGTGAAGAGGCCGGCATCAAATCCGCGACCATTCAGGTCTCCGGCCACAACGCCTATGGCTGGCTGAAGACCGAGGCTGGCGTGCATCGCCTGGTGCGCATCTCGCCTTTCGATTCCAACGCGCGGCGGCACACCTCGTTCTCGAGCGTGCAGGTGTTCCCCGTCATCGACGACAGCATCAAGATCGACATCAAGGAATCGGACGTCCGCACCGACACAATGCGTTCGGGGGGCGCCGGCGGTCAGCACGTCAACAAGACCGAATCCGCGGTGCGCCTGACGCATATTCCGACCGGTGTCGCGGTGGTCTGTCAGGCCGGTCGCTCCCAGCACAAGAACCGGGCGCAGGCCTGGGACATGCTGCGTGCGCGCCTCTACGAGATCGAGCTGAAGAAGCGCGAGGAGAAGGCCGCCGCCGACCAGGCCGCCAAGACTGACATTGGCTGGGGCCACCAGATCCGCTCCTACGTGCTGCAGCCCTATCAGATGGTGAAGGATCTGCGCACGGGTGTGCAGACCTCCGACACCTCGGGCGTGCTGAACGGCGAGCTCGACGAGTTCATGGCGGCGACCCTGGCGCAGCGCGCCTTCGGCACCACCACCGGCGAGATCGAGGACGTGGACTGATCATGCCCCGCGTCGCCTTCATCGGGCTTGGACGGATGGGCCATGGCATGGCCGGGCGCTATCTCGATGCCGGCTTCACGGTGACGTTGTGGAATCGTACCAAGTCCAAGGCCGAATACCTGATCGCGCGTGGCGCCCATTGGGCAACGTCCCCTGAGGACGCCGCGATCGATGCCGACGCCGTCGTGACCATGGTTGCCGATGACGAGGCCTCGCGTGCGGTCTGGCTTGGGCCCAAGGGTGCTGCCAAGACCGCGAAGGCAGGCACCATCGCGATCGAATGCTCGACCGTCTCCTATGACCATGCCCGCGAGATGGGCCGCGAGCTGAATGCGCGCGGCCTCATCTACATCGACTGCCCCGTGACCGGATTGCCCGATGCGGCCGCAGCCGGGAAGCTGACACTCTTGGCTGGCGCCGATCCGGCCGATCTCGCTCGCGCGCGGCCTTATCTCGACCCAATCGGCTCGACCATCCGCCATTTCGGTGCGGTCGGCACCGGGACGGTCTACAAGCTCATCAACAATCTGATGGGCGCGATCCAGATCGCCGGCCTCGCCGAGGGCCTTGCCATCGCCGAGCAGGCCGGACTCGACATGAATCTGGTGCTGGAGTCGATTCTGTCAGGCGTCGCGGCAAGCCCGCAGGTGCAGCGCCACTCCAAGCGCATGGTTGCCCGCGATTTCAGCGGTGCGACCTTCACGTCGGCGCTGCGGCACAAGGATGCCGCTTATGCCGTGAATTTGGCGGAGAGCCTGCTGGCCAGCAAGCCGCTGGTCGCGCGCGCCGCCGTCGAGGCCTACGCGCAGGCGAAAGCGACGATGCCCGACGATGATGAAGGCAGGATGATCGAACTGGTGTCGCGGCCGAAGACATCCTCCTAGCCAAGTGCACCCAACATGGGGCCACCTTGGCAGCTCCATTCATTCCGAGCGCCGGTTTTGTAAACCATGGCTTCGTCGGAAATCGGGTGGCACTGTCCACCGCACCGTTCTAGGGAATAGGCTCGCCGCCAAGCTGAGACGCCATGTCCCGGAACGACAACCGCATCGATGCGCGCGACTGGTCGCTGCTCGCCGTGCTCTCGGTGCTCTGGGGTGGCTCGTTCTTCTTCAACAGCGCGGGCTTACGGGAATTGCCGCCGCTGACGCTGGTGTTCCTGCGCGTCGCGCTTGGCGCGGCCATTCTCCTACCGTTGCTCCGTATGCAGGGGATCGGCTTCCCCTCGGGCACGATGGGATGGAGACCGTTCGTCGCGATCGGGCTGCTCAACAACGTGATTCCGTTCTCGCTCATTGTGATCGGCCAGACTTTCATTCCGAGCGGCCTGGCGTCGATCCTGAACGCGACCACGCCGCTGTTCACTGTGGTGGTGATGGCGGCGGCCGGCGACGAGGCCTTGCAGATGCGTCGTATTGTCGGGGTGGCGCTGGGGCTTGCCGGCGTGATCGTCCTGCGCGGAGGGGGTTTCGAGACAACGCCGGGGCCGGGACTCGGTATCCTGCTCTGCCTCGGCGGCGCCTTCAGCTATGGTCTTGCGGCTCGCGGCGCGGCGGTTGCTGAAGGACACGCACCCGCTTGGAACGGCGACATTTCAACTGATGGCATCCACCGTGATGATGGCGGTCGTCGCCGGCGCGGTGGAGCGGCCCTGGCAGCTACCGCTACCGAGCCCGACGACCTGCCTCGCCGTGCTTGGTCTTGCCGCGCTTTCAACGGCGCTCGCCTACATCGTCTTCTTTCAGATCGTGCGGCGCTCGGGCGCGAGCAATGTCATGCTGGTGACGCTGCTCATTCCCGTCACCGCGATCCTTCTGGGATGGCTGGTGCTGGGTGAGCCGATCTCCACGCGCGAGATCGCCGGCGCCATCGTCATCGGCAGCGCATTGCTGGTGATCGACGGACGCGTGCCCGGCCTGCTGCGCCGCGGCGCGTAAGTTCCCGCTCTATCGTTTCATCTTGCGGAAAATCCCGGCGCTTGCCAGCGGCAGGGCGCCTTGCGACACTCCCTGCATAACAAGACTACAAAAATACAGGGGAGAGAACGATGCCGGGTCGTCGCACCAACCTTGCTGCCCTCGCCATGCTTGCTGCCGGAGTGCTCGCCACGACACCGGCCTCGGCGCAGAAAAAATACGACCCCGGCGCCAGCGACACCGAAATCAAGATCGGCAACATCATGCCCTATAGCGGGCCGGCGTCCTCCTATGGCGTGATCGGCAAGACCGAGGCCGCCTTTTTCAGGATGATCAACGATCAAGGCGGCATCAACGGGCGAAGGATCAACTTCATCAGCTATGATGACGCCTATTCGCCCCCGAAGGCGATCGAACAGGCGCGCAAGCTCGTCGAGAGCGACGAGTTCTCTTGATCTTCCAGTCGCTCGGCACGCCCTCGAACTCCGCGATCATGAAATACATGAACGCCAAGAAAGTGCCGCAGCTCTTCGTGGCCTCCGGTGGCACCAAGTTCGGCGATCCCAAAAATTTCCCCTGGACCATGGGCTTCCAGCCCAACTATCAGAGCGAGGGGCGGATCTATGCAAAGTACATCCGCGATCATTTCCCCGACAGTAAGATCGCGGTGTTCTGGCAGAACGACGATGCCGGCAAGGACCAGTTCAAGGGACTGAAGGACGGGCTTGGCGACAAGGCCAGCATGATCATCGCGGACAAATCCTATGAAGTCAGCGATCCCTCGATCGACTCGCAGATCGTTGCTCTTCACGATTCCGGTGCGGACATATTCTTCTCATGGGCCGCGCCAAAAGGGTCGGCGCAGGCAATCCGGAAGGTGGGTGAACTCGGCTGGAAGCCAAAGTTCTTCCTGGCCAACACCGCGACCTCGGTTGCCTCGGTGCTCAAGCCGGCCGGGCTGGACTATTCCAAGGACATCATCTCGACAGTCTATCTGAAAGACCCGACCGATCCGACCTGGGACAAGGATCCGGCTGTGGTGAAATGGCGCGCGTTCATGGACAAATATTATCCCGATGGCGACAAGACTAACGCCAACAATGTCTATGGCTACGTCCAGGCCGAAGCGATGGTCCAGGTCCTGAAGCAGTGCGGCGACCATCTCACCCGCGAGAACGTGATGAAGCAGGCTGCGAACCTGAAGGATTTCCACACTGACCTGATGCTGCCGGGCATCATGGTCAACACCTCGCCCGACGATTATTTCCCGATCGAGCAGATGCAGCTGATGCGCTTCAACGGGCAGGCGTGGGAGCTGTTCGGTGACGTCATCACCGGTGAGGTCGGCCACGAGCGCAGCCAGTAATCCGCCGCTGTATCAGCGTTAGCCCGCGCTGAGCCGCACGCCGGCGCGCAGAAACTTCTGCGGATCGACCGCTTCGCCCTCGATGCGGGTCTCATAGTGTAAATGCGGACCGGTGGAACGGCCGGTCGAACCAACGAGACCGATCACCTGGCCGATCTTGACGACCTCGCCGATCCTGACGTTGATCTCGGAGAGATGGCCATAGCGGGTCGAAAGCCCGTTGCCGTGATCGACCTCGACCATGCGGCCGTAGCCGCCGGACCAGCCGGCGGAAATCACCTTGCCGTTGGCGGTGACGCGAACGGGATCGCCGGTGGCGGCGCGGAAGTCGAGCCCGGTATGCATTGCGGGCCGGCCGAGGAAAGGATCGCTGCGCACGCCGAAGCCGGAGGTGAACTCGACCTCGCCAATGACGGGCTTGCGATAAGGCACCAGCGCCAGCGTGCGATTGAGCCGGTCCAACTCGGAGCGCGTGGTGTTGATGCGATAGAGCTGCTTCTCGAACGGCCCGGCGTTCGGCGTCAATTTGACGGGTACGTAAGGCCCGCCCATTGCGGTGCGCGGTACGGCGGCTTCGAGAGTGGCGAGGCTGAGGCCGAGATCGCTGACGACGCCGCGCATCCGGCGCATGCGTGAATCCATGCTTTCCTCAACGGCGTTGAGCGCCGCCATCTGGCGACGCTCGACCTGATCAAGCGAAGCCGTGAGCCGGACCAGGACGTTGTCGAAGCCCTGGCTCTTGGCGAATTGGCTGGTCGGCGGCGCCGCGACGGTCGGCGCGCGCGACTCGAGCCGCGCTTCGCGATCCGGCGGCGCCACGAAGATCACGGTGTCGCTGATCGGCGACGGCTTCGGCGTGCCCTGGGTTGCGTTCTGGCCGGCGTCACCACGCTGCGGTGTCGAGCGCGGGATCGACCCGGTCACGTCGGGCATGGCGCCGAGCGCCGTCGCCCGGGATTCCAGCGCCGTCTGGCGATTCATGATCTGGTCGAGCTTCTGATCGAACTGCTCCTGGTCGAGCAGCTGCCGGCTGGTGGTGCGGTCAACCTTGGCGCGCAGCTCGGCGATACGGTCTTCATAGGCGTACTGCATCTCGGCCTGGCGGGCGATCAGCCGGGTCAGGACGTCGTCGCGGAAGGCGAAGTAGGTGGCGGTGGCGGCCGACCACAGTCCGAGCAGCACGACCGTGCCGACCACGATCCAGAACACCACGGGTCCGAAGCGGACTTGCTTGCCGGCATGGACGATGGTGTAGGCGTCGTCGGTCGCGGGAAGGGGAATCGCAACCGCCGCCGCTGGGGCGGCTGGATGGCGATGGAAGGCCCGTCCGTGGTGATGAGGATGATGTTGGGGGTACTGCGAGTATTGGGCAGAACTTTTCGACATCGGCACTCCCGCGCCGGTCGGATGAGTCCGTACGGCCTAATTGCCGCAGCAATCTGGGCCGGTCATGGTTAATTTTCCGGAAACGGGAACATTCGAATTTAAAGGACTGGTTAAAGACTTCTTGCCGCTTCCAGGACCTCATCGGCATGGCCGTCGACCCGGACCTTGCGCCAGATCCGGGCCACCTTGCCATCGCTCCCGACCAGCACCGTGGTGCGAAGAATTCCGAGGAAACTCTTGCCATACATGGACTTTTCGCCCCAGGCGCCGTAGGCCTCCAGCATCTCGTGCGTCTCGTCCGAGACGAGTGGAATGGTGAGCTTGTGCTTGTCGCGGAACTTTTCCTGGGCCTTTAACGGATCCGCGGAGATGCCGAGCACGGCCGTGCCGGCAGCCGTGAAGGCGTCCGCCAGCCGGGTGAAGTCGATGGCCTCCCTGGTACAACCGGGCGTGTCGGCGCGGGGGTAGAAGAACAGCACCAGCTTTTGCCCGGCATAGTCCGCCAGCGTGACCACATCGCCGCCGTCGCGGGGCAGACGGAAGGCCGGAGCCTTCTGGCCCTCGGTCAAGGCGACCTTCGCCGCCGCGGGCGACTTGGAAGAATTTAACTGTTTCGAGGCGGCCTTATGCGATCCTGCTTTTGCTACGGTCTTGGTTGATTTGCTCGCCGGCGTCCGCTGTGTTTTCGCGGACCTTGTTTGAGTCGCTGCCCGCGTTTTCAGGGTCTTCTTTTTAGCCGTCGGACTGCCGGAGGGCGTTTTGGACGATTTCTTTTGGGATTTCTTGGACATACGCCTTCCTTTCGTCGCTTTCGGCAGGTCAACCAAAGCGGTATTGCAGCTCTCGTCCGGTGTGCCGGAATCGCGCCCTCGGCTGGGCAAGTCTGACGACGCCGGAGTATGGTTACAAGGAATTCCACGCACCACCCCACTGCTCGTTGAACGCGCTGCCGGGGCGAAATGACGAACAGCAGGAATATTCGAAGTACGGCGGCATTGCCGGCGCAGGGGCCTTCGCTCCCCGTCGACGGCTGCGGTCCCGGCGGCGCTCAATCCGACGATGGACGCCTGTATCGAGAGGCAATGGCAAGGAATAAGTCGCCCCAGGATTACACGCGGGACTTCGATCGGCGCGGCGGTCAATCACAGCCGCAGGAATGGGATGACGCCGATTGGGATCCGGATCAGGAGGAGGCGGCGGGCCATCGCGCGCGCCGGCTGTTATCGCGTTCCAATTCGGGTTTCCATCGCCTCGGTGACGGGTTTGGATCTTTGCGTCGCTGGCTGGGCGGCGGCCGCTGGCTGAAGCGGCTGGCCGTCGCCGTTGGCGTCCTCGTCGTCATTTTCGTCGGCTGTTTCGGCACGCTGTGGTGGCGGCTCGGCGCCGGTCCCATCAATCTCGACATTGCAACGCCGTGGCTGGCAGCCGCCATCGAGGACAATATCGGCCACGGCAACACCGTAGAGGTGGGCGGCACCCAAATCGAGCGGGCGGGGCGGGTCCGGATCGCCGTCCGCATCCGTGACATCGTCGTCCGCGACCGCGATCACGCCATCGTCGCCAGTGCGCCGAAGGCCGAGGTCAAGCTGTCGGGTACGGGTCTCCTCATGGGGCGCCTGCGCGCAGAAAGCCTCAATCTCGTCGATGCCGAGCTCGCGATCCGCATCGCACCTGACGGCACCGTCACGGTCTCGGCCGGCGATACCGCAAAGCCGCTGGCAACCGGCGTGGCCTCCAAGAAAGAGGCAGGCTTGCCGCCGACATTCCCACGCAATGGCGTCCCGCCGCCGCCATTCGCCACAGCGCCTGCGGGCCCGGACCCATCCCAGGCTGCTCCCCAGGCGACCGCACAGAGCGGAATTCTTCAGGGCCTCGATTGGCTCGACAGTCTGAGCATGACCGGCCTCGACGGCCAGAACCTCAACGAGATCGGCCTGAAGAACGGCAATCTGATCGTCGACGACCAGCAGCGCGGCAGCAAATGGTCGTTCGAGAACATCACGCTCAGCCTGCGCCGCCCGAGCAGTGGCGGCGTCGCGCTCAGTCTCGGCGAGGAGGGCGCGCGCCCGTGGATGCTGCGCGCCACGATCGGGCCGGCCGAGAACGGCGTGCGCTCGGTCGACATCCGCGCCGACAAGGTCTCGACCTCCAACATCCTCTTGGCGCTGCGGGTCAAGGATCTCACCTATACCGCGGACCTGCCGCTGACGGGCGAGCTGAAGGGCGAACTCGGCCGCGACGGCGTGCCGACCTACTTCCGCGGCAAGATTGCGGTCGGCGCGGGCAACATCATCGACACGGACACGCCCGATTATCCGATGGCGATCGACTCGGCCGAGATCAACGTCGAGTGGGACGCGAACCGGCGGGTGCTGGTCGCTCCGTTCAAAATTCTCTCCGGCGCCAACCGCCTGACCTTGCTCGGGCATCTCGAGCCACCGAATGGCGCCACCAATGACTGGCAGCTCGGCTTCAATGGCGGCTCAATCCTGCTTGGTGGCATCGACAACGAGCCGCCGCTCGTCTTCAACCGTATTGCGATCGGTTTCCGTTTCGACACTGACCACAAGCGCCTCTTGCTGACGCAGGCCGATATCAGCAATGGCGAGATCGGTGTCGCCGGCACCGGTGCCATCGACTATTCGGGCGAGCCGCGGCTGACGCTCGGCTTTGCGGGAACGCCGATGTCGGCCTCCGCGCTGAAGCGGATGTGGCCCACATTGATCGTTCCCGAGCTGCGTGAATGGGTGATCGAGCGGATCGAGCGCGGCACGCTCCAGCGCATCGAGATCGGCGTCAACTCGCCGGTGAAGAACCTTCCGCGCAAGGGGCCTCCCATCCCCGACGACGGCCTATCGGTCAACATCGTGGCAGGCGGTGTCGCGGTGCGTCCGGTGGACGGCATGCCGGTGGTGCACGATGCCGATCTGAAGGCGCGCGTGACCGGCCGCACTGCGACCGTGAACATCGGGCAGGGCATTGCCGATACGCCCGCCGGCCGCAAGATCACGATCTCCGACTTCACTTTCGAGGTGCCGGACATGGCGCCCAAGCCGTCGCCGTCGCGCACGAGATTTCGCGTCGACGGACCGGTGCCCGCGGCGGCCGAAATGCTCTCCAATGATCGCCTGAGCGATCTGTCTTCGACCGTCGTCGATCCCAATACCAGCAAGGGGACGTTCTCGGCGAACATCCAGCTCGGCATGCCGGTCAAGGGCGAGCTGACCAGGGCCGACACCACCTATGCCGTGACAGCCGAGCTCAACGGCTTTGCCGCCGACAAGCTGGTGATGAACCAGAAGCTGGAGGCCAACAACCTCAAGATCATCGCGAGCAACCAGGGCTATCAGGTCAAGGGAGACGTCAAGATCAACGGGCAGGCCGCCTCGCTCGACTATCGCAAGCCGGCCGAGGGCGATGCGGACGTCAGATTGCAGGCGACGCTGGACGATGCCAGCCGCGCGCGCCTGGGGTTCGATCTCAGCCCTGCCGTGAGTGGATCGTTGCCGATCAAGCTGTCGGGCAAGATCGCGAGCGGCGCGGATCAGACGACGAAGCTCGGCGTCGAGGCCGACCTGACCTCGGTGAAGCTCGACAACATCTTGCCCGGCTGGGTCAAGCTGCCGGGCAAGTCCGGCAAGGCCAGCTTCAAAGTGGTGCCGGCGGCGCAATCGACGCGTTTCGAGGACATCGTCATCGAGGGCGGTGGCGCCTCGATCAAGGGCTCGCTCGAGATCGATGCGAATGGCGACCTCATCAACGCAAACTTCCCGACCTATTCGCCCTCCGACGGCGACAAGGCCTCGTTGAAGGTGGAGCGCAGCCAGGACGGCGTGGTGCGCGGCACCATGCGCGGCGACGTGTTCGATGGCCGCGGTTTCCTGAAGTCGGCGATCTCAGGCAATTCCAAGGACGATGCCAAGAACAAGCTGAAGAACATCGATTTCGACATCGACGTGAAGCTCGGCGCCGTCGCCGGCTTCAACGGCGAGGCGATGCGCAGCGTCGATGCCAAGATGTCGAAACGCAACGGCGCCGTCAAAGCCTTCACGCTGAGTGGCAAGATCGGCCGTGATACGCCGGTGGCAGCCGATTTGCGCGGTGGGCGCGCGCAGGGCAGCCGTGAAGTGATCTATCTCCAGACCAACGATGCCGGCGCGCTGCTGCGCTTCACCGATACCTATACCAAGGCGGTCGGCGGCCAGATGGTGGTGGCGATGGAGCCGCCGACATCCGAGCCGAACACGTCGCGCGAGGGTCTCATCAACGTGCGCGACTTCACAGTCAAGGGCGAGGCGCAGCTCGAGCGCGTTGCTGCCGGCGCGCCCAACGGCACCGGCAACGGCGTCTCCTTCAGCGCGCTCCGCGCCGAGTTCACCCGTCAGAATGGCGCGCTCACGATCCGCGACGGCGTCGTCAAGGGACCGATGATCGGCGCCACCATCGAGGGCTCGATTGACTATCCCGGCAACCAGGTGTGCATGAGCGGCACCTTCGTGCCGATGTATGGCGTCAACAACATCTTCGGCCAGATCCCGTTGTTCGGCATCTTCCTCGGCGGCGGCAACAACGAGGGGCTGATCGGCGTGACCTACGAGGTCGTCGGCACCCCGGCCGCGCCCGTGATGCGCGTCAATCCGATCTCGGCAATGGCGCCGGGCCTGTTCCGCAAGATCTTCGAGTTCAACACCGGCAAGCAGAACTCGCCATTCGAGGAATTCCAGTCGCAATCGAACGACGGGTCGACCGGTTCGACGCGGCAGCTGTCGAGCGGTTGCAGCCTGGCGCGGCGATAGAAGCGGGACTCAAGAGTCCGTCACGCCCGGGCCTGTCCCGGGCATGACGCATGTGGGGGTCGGAAACTTACGCCGCGCGCACGCCAGCCAGGAACGTCCCGACCTCGCCGGAGAGCTGTTCGGCCTGCTTGGAGAGGCTCGAGGCGGCCGCGAGCACCATGCCGGCAGCGTTGCCGGTCTCGTTCGCAGCCGTGCTAACGGCGCTGATATTGGTCGTGACCTCCTGGGTCGCTTCTGCGGTCTGCGACACGCTGCGGGCGATCTCGGCGGTGGCGGCACCTTGCTCCTCGATGGCCGCGCCGATCGAGGTCGCGATGCGACTGACCTCCTCGATGGTGGCGGTGATGCCGCCGATTGCGTCCACCGCTTCTTTGGTCGCGCCCTGGATCTGGGCGATCTTGTCCCCGATCTCGCGGGTGGCTTCCGCGGTCTGGCTCGCGAGCGACTTCACCTCGGAGGCGACCACGGCAAAGCCACGACCGGCTTCGCCTGCGCGTGCAGCCTCGATAGTGGCGTTGAGCGCGAGCAAATTGGTCTGTGCCGCGATGCTGGAGATCAGCTCGGCGACGTGCTCGATCTGCTGGGCACCGTCGGACAGCGCGCGCACGATCGTGTCGGTGCGGCGCGCACTGTCCACCGCGCGTCCGGTGACTTCGGCGGACTGCGCGACCTGACGGCTGATCTCGGTGATGGAAGAGGAGAGCTCTTCGGCGGCGGCCGCGACGGTCTGGACGCGCTGGCTGGCCTCCGTAGCGGCCGAGCCGACCACGGCGGCGCGGCGGTTGGTGCCTTCGGCGGTGGAGGACATCGACTTGGCGGTCGCCTCGAGTTCGCCGGAGCCCGAAGCCATCAGCCCGACCAGCTGGCCGACGGACGCATCGAAGCGGTCGGCAAGCGCGATCAAGGCATCGCGTTTCTCCTGCTCGTTACGGGCCTTGGTGGCGACCTGCTCGGCCTCCAGGTTACGCGCGGTCAGCGCGGTTTGCCGGAGCACTTCGAGCGTCTCGGCCATGCGGCCGATCTCGTCGCCGCGATCGGTCTCTTCGACCGCCTTGTCGATGGCGCCTTCCGAGATCTGATGCATGCGGTTCTTCTGGCGGTCCAGCGCGGCGAGCACGTCGCGGGCGATCAGCCAGGACAGCATCGCCATCAGCAGCATCAGGCCGACGCCGATGGCGGCGAGCTCCAGCGTCAGCGCGCGCACGTCGGCGTCGATGTCGTCGACGTAGAGTCCGTAGCTGATGGTCACGTTCCAAGGCGCGAATCTGCGCGCGAACACGGTCTTGCGGACCGGCTCAGTCTGGCCGGGGCGGGGATAGAGATAGGAGGTCACGCCACCCTGCGCGGTGTCGGTGCCGGCCCTGATGATGGCGTCGGCAATCAACACGCCGTTGGAATCCTTGGCGCCGGTGATCTTGCCTTCGAGCTGCTGATTGGCGCCGTTCACGACCAGGGAGGTGTCCTGATTATAGACCACCGGGTAGCCTTGACCGCCGTTGAAACTCATACGGCGGCCGCGTTGATGGAACAAGCTCTTGGCCTCGGCTTGCGTGAGCTTGCCGGCTGTCACCTCGTCCTGGAGCGATTGCGCGTAGTTATAGAGGAGCTCCACCGCCGTCCGCATCTGCTGGACGCGGTCCTCCATCATGCGGCCCTTGCTCAGCACGGCCGATACCCCGATGATGGCCGTGACCGTGAGCGCCGCGAGGCAGACCATGCTGGCAAGCTTGGCGGATCTTCAGATGACTGAGCAGTTGCATCACGGTCTCAACGAATGGTGGTTATTGCTCGCGTCGGTAGCATGAAGTTCTTACCAATCATGAACGGACGCGGGCAACGCGCTGCCATGCATGCGGCGTTCGCAGTCGCATGCGCAAACGCGCCGCGCCTGCGCATGGCGCATCCAATCGCGGGAAGAATTGATGCTGGATTTTGGTGTGGCCGAGCCTTGCCGGGACAGCAATGAGTCGATTCGTTCACCGCATCATCATGTCGGTGCTGCTCGTGGCGGCTCTCGTTCTCATCTGGAACGTGCTGGGCGCGCGTTGAGCCGGCACCGGCAAATGCGCCGGTGCCCTGTCTTTCCTTCGAATCCGCGAGCGCGTCAGCGCCGCGCGTAGGCGCCGCCGGTCGAATCGCTTTCCTTGCCCATCGCCGCATCGACGCTGACCGAGCCGCCGCCGGCTGCCGAGAGGTAGAGGCAGGCGAAGCAGAACAGGATGGCGGCGGTGCCGCCGTTGAGCAGCGGCAGGAACACCGGCGTTTCGCCCTTGAACATGTGGCCCATGAAGTAGGCGAAGGCCATCTCACCCGAGAGAATGAAAGCCGCGAGGCGGGTGAACAGACCGAGCATCAGGAGCGCACCGAGCACCAGCTCGATCGCGCCTGCCGTCCAGATCAGCGGCGGGATGTTGGCGAAGTAAGGAAGCACTGGAAACTTGAAGATCTTCGCAACGCCGTACTGGAACAGCAAGAGGCCGGTGATGAAGCGAAACAGGCTCAGGAGAACCGGTTGAAAGCGAGTGAGATAGGGAAAGTTCATTGGTTTGTGCCCTCCATCCAATGCGCGACTTGGACCGTATTCGATTCCGCCTCGCAAGCCATCAGGATCAATTCCGCGCTGACATTTTCGTCATGTCGGACAAAACACCGCAGGCTCCGCCCTCAGTCGCGCGCGATCCGGATTTTTTCCTGTGTTGGCGTCGTGCCCATCCGTAATTTTCCGGTGACGCAAACGAACTCAAGTTACCCCTGGGAAACCTACCGTCGCAAGGCAGGCACGACCAGGAATGGAATCATCCCGAGCACCACACTCGCAAGTGCGAAGGCGAGCAGCGCGTTGTAGCCATGGGTCGCGTCATGGATCAGGCCGCCGCTCCAGGAGCCGAATGCTGAGCCGAGGCCACTGCCGATCGAGATGGTGCCATAGATGGTGCCCACCCGTTTTCCCTGGAAGATTTTCATCGCGGTTGCGGTGATCAGCGGCCCGCGCGAGCCCATCATGCTGCCGAAGCAGACGACGAAACCGGTGAGCAGGATGATGTTCGGATAATACTGCAAGAGCCAGAGCAGGAAGATGCCGAGCATCGAGATCGCGTAGCTCAGCAGCACCGACGGCCGGCGCCCGATCAGCCCGTCGAGCGCGGAGACCCCCAACATCCCGAACACCAGCACGACGCCGGAGAAGCCCCAGGCAGTCGCGGCCTGAAGCGGCGGGAAACCGGCATCGATCAGATAGGCCACGATCTGCGCCGCGATCGCGTACATGCCGACCGCGGTGAAGAAGAAGGTCGAGAACAGCGCCCAGAAGGCGTGATGGCGCATGGCGCCAACAAGCGTCCAGCCGTTGTCAACGAAATCTGGATCGGTCTTCTTGGTCACGTGCGGCGAGCCGGCAGCGAACAGCGGCCATGGCAGCAGCATGAGCGGCACCAGCAGGCCCAGCGCAGCGAAGCCGAACAGCTGATAGGTCTCGCGCCAGCCGATGTGATCGATCAGGAGCTGCGAGGCCGGCAGCAGCGCCAGCACGCCGCCGCCCATTGCCGAATAAACCACGGCCATCGCGGTCGGCAGCCGCGGCCCGAACCAGCGGCCGAGCAGAATCGAATTCGGCACGTTGCCGATGAAGGCGACCCCGATCCCGACACACAGTCCGATCGAGAGCTGGAATTGCCAGAGCGCTTGCGCATGGCCCGCAATCAGGAAGGCCGAGCCGAGCAGGAACAGTCCGAGCGCATAGACGACGCGGGGACCGGAATGGTCGAATAGCCGCCCGACCAGAGGCGCGGTCAGTCCGCTGACGAGCCAGGTCAGCGAATAGATCGAGACGACCTGCGCGCGATCCCAGCCAAAGCTTTCGGAGATGGGCTTGAGGAAGACGGTGAAGCTCTCGCTGAGGCCGCGGCCAAGGACAGCCAGCGCGAAACACAGCGCGAGCACGACGAGCGCGGTCCGCACGGCACCTCCCGGCGCAGCCGCTGCGCGGTCCTCGGCCTGCCTGGGCGTGTTCTGGTCCATTGCCGGTCAAGGAGCGCGCTTCGCCGCGCCCTGACAAGCAGCGAAAAGCTCATACGCCTATGCAGGCTTGATGAGGACGTGCTTCTTCTTGCCGAACGACAGCTTGATCACGCCTTCCGGTGTCAGATTGGCCACCGAGAGTGCCATCTTCTCGTCGGTGACGGGGGCGTCGTTGATGCGCAGGCCGCCCCCCTTGATCTGGCGGCGGGCTTCGCCGTTTGAGGCAACCAAGCCCGCCCGAACGAAGGCGCTGAGCACGCCGAGACCATCGTCGAGCTCGCCACGCGGAATTTCCACAGTCGGCAGGCTTTCGGCGAGCGCACCTTCCTCAAAGGTGCGGCGCGCGGTCTCTGCTGCCTCGTTCGCGGCATCGCGGCCGTGCAGCAGCGCAGTCGCCTCGGTGGCGAGCACCTTCTTGGCCTCGTTGATCTCCGAGCCGCCGAGGGTCTCGAGCTTCTTGATCTCGCTGATTGGCAGCGTCGTGAACAGCTTCAAGAATTTGCCGACGTCGGCATCCTCGGTGTTGCGCCAGTACTGCCAGAAATCATACGGCGAGAATTGGTCGGCGTTGAGCCAGACCGCGCCCTGCGCGGTCTTGCCCATCTTGGCGCCGGACGCGGTCGTCAGCAGCGGCGTCGTCAGCGCGAACAACTGGTGCGTGCCCATGCGGCGGCCGAGATCGACGCCCATGATGATGTTGCCCCACTGGTCCGAGCCGCCCATCTGGAGGCGGCAGCCGGTGCGCTTGGCGAGCTCGACGAAGTCGTAGGCCTGGCAGACCATGTAGTTGAACTCGATGAAGCTCATCTCCTGCTCGCGCTCGAGGCGCAGCCGCACGGAGTCCATGGTCAGCATGCGGTTGACCGAGAAATGCCGGCCGACGTCGCGCAGCATCTCGATCCAGTTCAGCTTGGTCAACCACTCGGCGTTGTCGAGCATGACAGCGTCGCTCTTGCCTTCGCCATAGCGCAGCACCTTGGCGAACACGCCGCGGATCGAGGCCTTGTTCGCCTCGATCTCGGCGACCGTGCGCATCGCGCGCGTCTCGTCCTTGCCGGAGGGATCGCCGACCATGGTGGTGCCGCCGCCCATCAGCGTGATCGGCTTGTTGCCGGATTGCTGCAGCCAGTGCAGCATCATCATGGTCAGATAGTTGCCGATATGTAGCGAGGGGGCGGTGCAATCGTAGCCGACATAGGCGGTCGCCTCGCCCCTAGCGGCGAGCGCGTCCAGCCCCTCGAAATCGGAGCACTGGTGGATGAACCCACGTTCCTGCAGGGTGTTGAGGAAATCCGATTTGAATGCAGTCATTTGTCGGCGTGCCTGACAATTCTTGGTTTACTGTTTTGGGAGCAATTTAAGGATCTTGCGTGGGAACTCGATTGCCACCCGCCACTTGGCGCAGTGGCATTATAAGATGTGTCCCTCTGGCACAAGATCGGCATGCCAGGGTGGGCCTTTGAGGACGCTGGTCCATGATGTTGACGGCACTCGGTCTGATGAGCGGCACCTCGCTGGACGGGGTGGATGTCGCGCTGATCGAAACCGACGGAAAGCACGTCAAGGCGTTCGGACCGACCGGCTACCGGCCCTATGGTCCGGCCGAGCGCAACCTGCTGCGCCAGGCGCTGAGCGAGGCCGTGCACCTACGGCAACGTGATGCCCGGCCTGGGATCCTGACCGAGGCTGAGCGCGCAGTGACGCAGGCCCATGCCGAGGCGGTCGCCGCTTTCGTCGCGCAGAACCGGATGAGGCCGGAGGACATCGACATCGTCGGCTTCCACGGCCAGACCGTGCTGCACCGGCCCGAACAGCGGCTGACGGTGCAGATCGGCGATGGGCCGGCGCTGGCCAAGGCGATTCATATCCCGGTCATGTATGATTTCCGCGCCGCCGACGTCGATGCCGGCGGGCAGGGCGCGCCGCTCGTGCCGGTCTATCATCGGGCGCTCGCCAATTCGCTGGAGCGCGAGGGCCCGATCGCGGTGATCAATATCGGCGGCGTCTCTAACATCACCTATATCGACGGCAGCGACACGCTGATCGCTTGCGACACCGGCCCCGGCAATGCGCTGCTCGACGACTTCATGTACCGCACCATGAACCAGGCGTTCGATGCGGAGGGAAGGTTCGCCGCGCTCGGCAAGGCTGATGAGGCCTGGATCGCGCGGGCACTGGCGCTGCCGTTCTTCGCAGCGCCGCCGCCAAAGTCGCTCGATCGCAACGACTTTGCCGCGCTGAAGCTCGGCGACATGGCACCGGCCGACGGCGCCGCGACGCTGACCGCGTTCACTGCGGCCGCGATCGCCCGCATCATACCGCTGCTGCCGCGACGACCGCGCAGCTGGATCGTTTGCGGCGGCGGGGCCCGCAACCTCACGATGCTGCGGATGCTCCGGGAGCGGGTGGGCTCGGCGACGGTCGAGGCCGCGGAGACGCTCGGCTGGGCCGCCGACGCTATCGAGGCGCAGGCCTTCGGTTTCCTTGCCGCGCGCGGCCTCAAGGGCCTGCCGCTATCCTATCCGGCAACGACGGGCGTGCCGATGCCGATGACGGGTGGGGTGATTGCACGGCCTTGAAGATCACGGGCAGTTGACGGAAGTGCATTGATCTTGACATGTGCATGCATCTGCATCTATCTAGATGCAGTTGCATTTAACTGTCGGGATCGCCACCATGACCGCTCCGCTCAAACTGATCAGTCACAAGCTTTGCCCCTACGTGCAGCGCGCCGTGATCGCGCTCAAGGAGAAGGGCGTGCCGTTCGAGCGGATCGATATCGATCTCGCTGACAAGCCGGACTGGTTCTTGAAATTGTCGCCGCTCGGCAAGGTGCCGGTGCTGGTGGTTGCGACAGACAAGGGCGAGGTTGCGTTGTTTGAGAGCAACGTGATCTGCGAGTACATCGAAGACACACAAGGCGGTGCGAAGCTGCACCCGACGGATGCGCTGAAACGTGCCGAGCATCGCGCTTGGATGGAGTTCGGCTCGGCGATCCTCGGCGACCTCTGGGGGCTGGAGACGACGACCGATCCGGCAACATTCGAGAGCAAGCGCCAGGCGCTCGCGGCCAAATTCGCGCGCGTGGAAGCCGCGCTTGGTGTAGGGCCGTATTTCGCGGGCGACGCGTTCAGCCTCGTGGATGCAGTGTTTGCCCCGATCTTCCGCTATTTCGACGTGTTCGATGAATTGATTGAGCTCGGAATCTTCAACGATCTGCCCAAGGTCCGCGCGTGGCGGGCCGAGCTCGCGAAGCGTCCGAGCGTGCGCTCTGCGGTCGGCGCGGACTATCCGCAATTGCTGCGGGCGTTCCTGGTGCGCCACGACGCGCATCTCTTGAAGCTCGCGGCCTGAGGCTACGCCGATGTCGCAGTCCACGGCCTGGCTCATGCTGGTGATCGCCGGCGCGCTTGATGTCGGCTGGGCGATCGCAATGAAATATGCGGAAGGATATACGCGCGCAGGCTGGAGCATCGCCTCGCTCGTACTGCTTGCCGCCTTCGTCTTCCTGCTCGGGCGTGCCTTGAAAGTGCTCGAGGTCGGCGTTGCCTATTCGGTGTGGACCGGCATTGGCGCGGCCGGCACGTTCCTGATGGGCGTCGTGCTGTTCGGCGAGACCTTGAGCGCGGTGAAGCTTGCGGGCATCGCACTCGTGCTGACGGGGATCGTCGCGCTCAAGCTGGCGTAGTCAGCCCATACTGATCAGGTGCAACCGTCGGCAAGCAGCAGCCTGCTTGTCGTCGTTGCGTGCCGCACCCTGAAGAGATCCTGAATGTCGGGATCGTCGAGGAACGCTTGCGCCTTCTCGCGCTCCGCAAATTCGATGATGACGAGGCGCTCGGGCGCCCAGTCGCCTTCGATCGTGGTCGGCTCGACGCCGCGCACGATGTACCGCCCTGAATGCTTGGCAATGAATGCCGGGATTTCAGCGATGTAAGTCTTGAAACCGACGTGGTCGTTCACCGACAGGTCAAGAACCAGATACGCCTTCATCGCTCGCAATCTCCAGCGTTGACGGTCCGCAGCCATGCCACGAACACGTCTACGCCGGAAGGCCTCAGCGCACGCTGGCGAGGCGCATGTCGAGGTAGGCCGTGATGGTTTCCATCAGCGGCTCGAGCTTGGCGTCGAAGAAGTGATTGGCGCCGGGAATGACCTGCTGGTCGATCACGATGCCCTTCTGCGTCTTCAGCTTCTCGACCAGCGTGTTGACATCCTTAGGGGGCACCACGGCATCCTTTTCGCCATGCACGATCAGGCCCGAGGACGGGCAGGGCGCAAGGAACGAGAAGTCGTAGAGGTTGGCCGGCGGCGCGATCGAGATGAAGCCTTCGACCTCCGGGCGGCGCATCAGCAGCTGCATGCCGATCCAGGCGCCGAAGGAGAAGCCGGCGACCCAGCAGGCGCGCGCCTCGGGATTGATGGTCTGCGCCCAATCGAGCGCTGCCGCCGCATCCGACAATTCGCCGGTGCCATGGTCGAACGAGCCCTGACTGCGGCCGACGCCGCGGAAATTGAAGCGCAGCACGGAGAAGCCGCGATGCGCGAAGGCGTAGTAGCACTGGTACACGATCTGATGGTTCATCGTGCCGTGGAACTGCGGATGCGGATGCAGGATCATCGCGATCGGCGCGTTCTTCTGCTTGGCCGGGTGGTAGCGGCCTTCGAGACGGCCAGCGGGGCCGGTAAATATGACTTCGGGCATCGACGATCTCTTGATTGATTTCCTGGAGACGACCTCGGCAATCAACCGATTGTGGCCTCACCGGCAGATGCCGACGAAAGCGCGAATGAAGGGCGAGGAGGCGCGCGCAGCGGTGATGCGCTGACGGCGCGCGGTGACTTGACGGTGCGCGTTCTAACATAGGCTGAGGGTCAAAAAGCAAGCATCTTGAACATCAGCCAACGGGTTCAAGACGTTAGCGTGTCATGACCGCGTCAACTGTGGCCGCACATTCGCAAATCATGGTTGCCAAGGGCGTGCCCGCGGCCCATGTCGAGATGGCGCAACGCCGTCTGCGATGTGAGGTAATATATTACTCAATGCCGACCCGCGTCTATCTCGATTGGAACGCGACCACGCCGCTCCGCGCTGAGGCGCGGGCAGCGATGCTGGCTGCATACGACCTGATCGGCAATCCATCCTCCGTCCATGCCGAGGGGCGGGAGGCACGACGGCTGATCGAGGAGGCGCGTGCCGCGCTGGGACCGGCGGTCGGCGCTCAGCCGCGCAACGTCGTCTTCACATCCGCTGGAACCGAGGCCAATGCGCTGGCGCTGTCGCCCGGCCTGCGGGGGCCGTCCGGCGGACCCGTCGAGCGACTGCTGGTCTCCGCGGTCGAGCATGCCTCGGTGCTGGCGGGCGGCCGGTTCCCGGCGGATAGGATCCGACAGATACGGGTAACGCGCTCCGGTGTCGTCGATCTCGACGATCTGTGGGCCCAGCTCAACGCTGGCCCGCCGACGCTGGTCTCCATTATGGCCGCGAACAACGAGACGGGCGCGCTTCAGCCTGTCGCTGAGGCTGCGCGGATCGTTCATGAGGCCGGCGGTCTCCTGCATGTCGATGGGATCCAGGCGCTTGGCAAAATTCGGTTCGATATCAAGGCTGTGGGTGCAGACCTTGCGACCTTTTCTGCGCACAAGATCGGTGGCCCCAAGGGAGTTGGCGCGCTGGTCATGGCAGAAGGGCTCGCCGGTCTGGCGCCGGTCCTGCGGGGGGGCGGGCAGGAGCTCAACCGCCGGGCGGGCACCGAGAATGTCGCGGGGATCGCCGGCTTTGGCGCGGCGGTCAGACGGGCGCTTCAGACTCTGCCGGAGGATCTGAAACGAATGGCAACCCTCAGAGATCATTTGGAAAATGGGCTTCGCGCCACGGCCGGGGCGACAATCCTCGCCGACGGTGTGGAGCGGTTGCCAAATACCGTACTTTTCACCGCACCAGGGCTGAAGGCCGAGACTGCTGTGATCGGCTTCGACCTTGCAGGCGTCGCCGTGTCGTCAGGTTCGGCCTGCTCATCGGGAAAGGTCCAGCCCTCCCACGTGCTCTCGGCCATGGGGTACGATCCCATCGTGGCCCAAGGAGCGGTGCGCCTCAGTCTTGGCTGGTCCACGGAACTGGAAGAGATCAATAGGGCGTTGGAGGCTTGGCGAAAGCTCGGTAATAACCTACTTAAGAGCTAGGCGACGAAACACAGCTTGAACGATTCTAGGCGCGTGCTTTCCGCCAGAGAACATCGTAATAAACGTAATACTCGTCCGAGTTTGATCCACCGCGGTCCTTGAAACCGCGAGCGGAGGATGGAATGCCAGCCGTACAAGAGACGGTCGAGCGCGTGAAGCGCATCGACGTCGACCAATATCGTTATGGGTTTGAAACCCTGATCGACTCCGAGAAAGCCCCCAAGGGGCTATCGGAAGAGACCGTAGAGTTCATCTCGCAAAAAAAGAATGAACCCGCCTGGATGCTCCAGTGGCGGCTGGAAGCCTATCGGCGCTGGCTGACCATGACCGAGCCGACCTGGGCGCGGGTCGACTATCCCAAGATCGACTTCCAGGACCTCTATTACTACGCGGCGCCGAAGCCGAAGAAGACGGTCAGCTCCCTCGATGAGATCGATCCGGAGATCCTGAAGACCTACGAAAAGCTCGGCATTCCCCTGCGGGAAGTCGCCATGCTCGAAGGCGTCGAGCCGAAGGTTGGCGAGGAAGATCCGGCCCGCCGTAAGATCGCGGTCGACGCGGTCTTCGATTCGGTGTCGGTTGCGACCACGTTCAAGGCGGAGCTGAAGAAGGCCGGCGTGATTTTCATGCCGATCTCGGAGGCGATCCGCGAGCATCCCGAGCTGGTGCAGAAGTATCTCGGCACCGTGGTGCCCACCTCGGACAATTTCTACGCGACGCTGAACTCGGCGGTGTTCTCGGACGGCTCGTTCGTCTACGTGCCGCCCGGCGTGCGCTGCCCGATGGAGCTGTCGACCTATTTCCGCATCAACGAGCGCAACACGGGTCAGTTCGAGCGCACGCTGATCATCGCGGACAAGGGCTCCTACGTCTCCTATCTCGAGGGCTGCACTGCGCCGCAGCGCGACGAGAACCAGCTGCACGCGGCCGTGGTCGAGCTCGTCGCGCTCGACGACGCCGAGATCAAATACTCGACGGTGCAGAACTGGTATCCGGGCAATTCGGAAGGCAAGGGCGGCATCTACAATTTCGTCACCAAGCGTGGCGACTGTCGCGGTGCCAATTCAAAGATCTCCTGGACCCAGGTCGAGACGGGCTCGGCGATCACCTGGAAATATCCGAGCTGCATCCTGCGCGGCGACAATTCGCGGGGCGAGTTCTACTCGATCGCGATCTCGAACGGCTTCCAGCAGGTCGATTCGGGCACCAAGATGATCCACCTCGGCAAGAACACGTCGAGCCGCATCATCTCCAAGGGCATCGCCGCCGGCAAGTCGCAGAACACCTATCGTGGGCTCGTCACCGCGCATCGGAAAGCCACCGGCGCGCGCAACTTCACCGCCTGCGATTCCCTGCTGATCGGCGACAAATGCGGCGCGCACACCGTGCCGTACATCGAGGCGAAGAACTCCTCGGCGACGTTCGAGCACGAGGCGACGACGTCGAAGATCTCCGAGGACGTGCTGTTCTACTGCATCCAGCGCGGTCTCTCGCAGGAAGAGGCGGTTGGCCTCGTGGTCAACGGCTTCGTCAAGGATGTGCTTCAGCAGCTGCCGATGGAGTTCGCGGTGGAAGCGCAGAAGCTGATCTCGATCTCGCTTGAAGGGTCGGTCGGTTAACACCGACCCTCGCGGTGCGCTTAGGCGCTCCATGCCTCATTTGAATAGACTGGACACCAACAATGCCTTTGCTTGAAGTGAAAGACCTGAAGGTTCGTGTCGAGGAGCGTGAGATCCTCCACGGGCTGACGCTGACCGTGAACGAGGGCGAGGTGCACGCCATCATGGGGCCGAACGGCTCCGGCAAGTCGACGCTCTCCCATGTCATCGCCGGCAAACCCGGCTATGAGGTCACCGACGGCCAGATCCTGTTCAGGGGCGAGGATCTCCTGGAGATGGATCCCCACGAGCGCGCCGCCAAAGGCGTGTTCCTGGCGTTCCAGTATCCGGTCGAGATTCCCGGTGTTACCACCATGAATTTCCTCCGTACCGCACTAAATGCCCAGCGCAAGGCTCGCGGCGAGAGCGAACTGATGGTGCCCGACTTTTTGAAGAAGGTCCGCGAGGTCTCGAAGTCGCTGAACATCCCGCAGGACATGCTCAAGCGCGGCGTCAATGTCGGCTTCTCCGGTGGCGAGAAGAAGCGCAACGAGGTGCTCCAGATGGCGCTGTTCGAGCCCAGCCTGTGCATCCTCGACGAGATGGATTCCGGCCTCGACATCGACGCGCTGCGCATCGCGGCCGACGGCGTCAACGCGCTGCGCTCGCCGAAGCGCGCCATGGTCGTCATCACCCACTATCAGCGGCTGCTGAACTACATCGTGCCCGACGTCGTGCACGTGATGTCGAAGGGCCGCGTCGTGAAGAGCGGCGGCAAGGAGCTGGCACTGGAGCTGGAAGCGTCCGGCTATGCCCAGTTCGAGGACGCCGCGTAAGGAATTTTGCAATGAACGTTGCTGTGGCAAAGACCGGAAAGGGCCGTGCGGTGAGCGATCTCTTCGCCAGCGTCGAAGGCCGCTTGCCGGGTCCGCCTGCTGTGATCGCGGCGCGCCGCGAAGCCTTCGAGAATTATGAGCGGCTCGGCCTGCCGCACCGCCGGCTCGAGGAATGGAAATACACGGATCTGCGCGCGCTGGTCAGCGAGGTGCTGCCACTGGCGGCCAGCCCCGACGCGGCCGCGCTGAAGCGCGCCGCGGACGCGGTGAAGGCCCATGCCATCGCGGGCGCCCGCAAGCTGGTGCTGGTCGACGGCGTGTTCGCGGCCGATCTGTCCGACGTGAAGGCGCTCGGCTCCGAGACGAGCCTCAAGACGCTGCGGGAGACGCTGGAGACCGATGCCGGTCTCCTCAACACGGCGCTCACCGATGCCGTGATCGCGCTGAACGCCGCCATGGCAACCGACGGCGTCGTGCTGTCGATCGCTGACGGCGCGCAGCTGTCCGCGCCGATCCAGATCATCCACATCGCAACCGCGGCTTCCGCCTCGAGCTTCACCCGTTCGCAGGTTGCGATCGGGAAGGGCGCTCGCGCCACCATCGTCGAAAGCTTCGTTGCGGCAGGTAGCAAGGCCTACCAGGTCAACGATGCCGTGCTGGTGAAGGTTGGCGACGACGCCGATGTTGCACACATTCGCCTGATGGACGATGCGCCTGACGCGGTGAACGTCACCTCGCAGTTCGTGACGGTCGGCGCCAATGTGAAGTTGAACTTCTTCAACATGACCAGCGGCGCGGCGGTCAGCCGCTTGCAGGGCTTCATCACACTGGCGGGCGAGGGCAGCGAGCTCTCCGTCAACGGCGTCAACCTTTTGAAGCAGACCGAGCATGGTGACACCACACTGGTCGTCGACCACGCCGTGCCGAACTGCGTCAGCCGCGAGACTTTTCGCGCCGTGATCGACGATCGCGCTCATTCGGTATTCCAGGGGCGTATCATCGTTCGTCCCGATGCGCAGAAGACCGACGGCAAGATGATGACCCGCGCGCTGCTGCTCTCGGACGAGGCGGAAGCCGACAACAAGCCCGAACTGGAAATCTTTGCCGATGACGTCTCTTGCGGCCACGGCGCCACTGCCGGCGCGCTGGACGACAGCCTCTTGTTCTATCTGAAGGCGCGCGGCCTGCCGGAGAAGCAGGCCCAGGCGCTGCTGATCCAGGCCTTCGTGGGCGAGGCGATCGAGCAAATCGCCGACGACGGCTTGCGCGAGCATGTGATCGGCATTGCCGAGCGCTGGCTGGAGCGCCGGTCATGAGCACGCATCCGGCGGTCAAGAACGGCGCCTACGACGTTGCGCGCGTGCGCCAGGATTTTCCCGCGCTCGCCATGCAGATCTACGGCAAGCCGCTGGTCTATCTCGACAACGCCGCCTCGGCGCAGAAGCCCGGCGCCGTGCTCGACCGCATGACGCAGGCCTATACGAGCGAATACGCTAACGTGCATCGCGGCCTGCATTACCTCGCAAATGCGGCGACGGAGGCCTATGAGGGCGCGCGGGCAAAAGTCGCGCAATTCGTCAATGCCCGCCGCACAGAAGAGATCATCTTCACCCGCAACGTCACCGAGGCCATCAACCTCGTGGCGTCGTCCTGGGGCGAGCCGAACATCAAGCAGGGCGACGAAATCGTCCTCTCGATCATGGAGCACCATTCCAACATCGTGCCCTGGCATTTCCTCAGGGAGCGCCATGGCGCGGTGATCAAATGGGCGCCCGTCGATGACGAAGGCAACTTCCTGATCGACGAGTTCGAGAAGCTGCTGACGCCGAAGACCAAGCTGGTCGCCGTCACCCAGATGTCGAACGCCCTCGGAACCTTCGTTCCCATAAAGGAGGTCGTGCGACTGGCCCACGAGCGCGGCATTCCCGTGCTGGTCGACGGTGCACAGGGCGCGGTGCATCTGCCCGTCGACGTGCAGGATCTCGACTGCGATTTCTACGCATTCACCGGCCACAAGATTTATGGCCCGACCGGTATCGGCGCGCTCTATGCCAAGCATGAGCATCTTGTCGCGATGCGCCCCTTCAACGGTGGCGGCGAGATGATCCGCGAGGTTGCGAAGGACTGGGTCACCTATGGCGACCCGCCGCACAAGTTCGAAGCTGGCACCCCGCCCATCGTCGAAGCGATCGGCCTCGGTGCCGCCATCGATTACGTCAATTCGATCGGCAAGGAGCGTATCGCCGCGCACGAGCGCGATCTCGTCACCTACGCCCAGGACCGGCTCCGTGAGATCAACTCGCTGCGGCTGATCGGTACTGCGCGCGGCAAGGGGCCGGTGATCTCCTTCGAGCTCAAGGGCGCGCATGCCCACGACGTCGCCACCGTGATCGACCGTCAGGGCATCGCAGTGCGCGCCGGCACCCATTGCGTGATGCCGCTTTTAGAGCGGTTCAACGTCACCGCCACCTGCCGGGCGTCGTTCGGCATGTATAATACGCGGGAAGAAGTCGATCATCTGGCACAAGCGCTTCTGAAGGCGCGGGATTTGTTCGCATGAGTGACACGGCCGAAATCAAAGCCAATCCGATGGAGACCCATTCGGCGCTGCCGCCGGAGGAGACCGAGCGTCTGACCACCGAGATCATCGCGGGCCTCAAGACCGTATTTGATCCGGAAATCCCGGCCGACATCTACGAGCTCGGCCTGATCTACAAGGTCGAGATCAAGGACGACCGTTCGGTCGACGTGCAGATGACGCTGACGACACCGAACTGCCCGGCTGCGGGCGAGCTGCCGACCATGGTCGAGAACGCGGTCGCCAGCGTCCCGGGCGTCGGCGTGGTCGACGTCAAGGTCGTCTGGGAGCCGCCGTGGTCGCCCGAGCGCATGAGCGACGAGGCGCGCCTCGTGCTCAATATGTGGTGACGGTCTCAGCTCGCATTGAATTCGCCTCGCAACGGACCACATAGATAACATGACCCAGATCTCGTCAGGCTCGACACCAGCTTCGACACCAAAGCCCCGGCGGGCGCGCCCGCAGGTGATGCGGCTGACGGACGCCGCCGCGCAGCGGATCACGGAGCTGACCCAGCGCGCGGACTCCGAGATCGTCGGCCTGCGCGTCGGCGTGAAGAACGGCGGCTGCGCCGGCCAGTCCTACACGGTCGAATACGCCCACGAGATCCGGCCGACTGACGAGGTCGTCGAGGACAAGGGCGTCAAGATACTGGTCGATCCCAAGGCCGTGCTGTTCCTGCTCGGCACCGAGATGGACTACAAGGCCGACAAGATGCAGGCCCAGTTCGTCTTCAACAATCCCAACCAGGTCTCCGCCTGCGGCTGCGGCGAGTCGGTCGAGCTGCGGCCGGCGAAGGTCGACGGGTAGTTTTCCCCGCCCTTGCGAGGAGCTCGCGACAAAATTGCGTAGCAATTTTGCGCTGATGCGACGGAGCAATCCAGACTGTCTCTGCCTCGGCAGTCTGGATTGCTTCGCGGAGCCTGTCATCGGGCCGCGCTTCGCGCGGACCCGTTGGCTCGCAATGACGGCAGTGGTATAGTGGCTGGCCTGCTCGCTCCGGGATACCCATGGACCGCGAATTCCTGATCGACCTGTTCGCCGATTTCGGTCCCGTCACGATCCGCAAAATGTTTTCCGGCTACGGCATCTCCGCCGAGGGCATCAACTTCGCGCTGTCCTTGCGCGCCGGGCTGTTCTTCCGCGCCGACGAGATGACGATCCCGAATTTCGAGGCGGAAGGCTCAAGGCCGTTCCAATACTCGACCCGCGCCAAGACAGTCACAGTGAACTCCTACTGGCAGTTGCCCGCGCGCTTGTTCGACGATTCCGAGGAGCTGGCACAATGGGCGAGGGCAGCGCTCGCTGCCGCCCAGCGCGCCAAGGTCAAGAAGCGGCCGAAGACGAAGAAGGTCAGCAAAGCTGCCAAGGCGCCCGCCGGAAAGCCCAGCCAGAAAACTTCGTCAAAAAGATCGCTCAACAAGTTTGCGGTGCGCAAGCGTGCAAAGCGAAAGGCGTAATTCTCGGGGCTCGCGCCAAGAGGTGCGCTCCGGAATGACAGCGAGGGTCGGGCCTACGCCACCCGGTTGTGCGTCTCGACCGCGTATTCCGGATCGACTTCACAGATCACGCGGTTGCGGCCGTTGCGCTTGGCGGCGTAGAGGCAGGCATCCGCGCGTTCGATCAGGGCGTCGGTGTCGTCGCCCTGCCTGAGCATGGAGACGCCGACGGAGATGGTGACGCGGCCGAGAATCTCGCCGGTGGATTTCTTCTTCAGTTCCTTCGCCATCACCGCGCGGCGGATGTGATCGGCCACCGTGAGTGCCTGGCGCAGCGCCGTGTTGGGCAGCACGACCGCGAATTCTTCGCCGCCATAACGCGCGGTGATGTCCTGGCCCTTGATGGTCTGCTTCAGGGACAAGCCGACAAGGCGCAGCACCTGGTCGCCGGTGAGGTGGCCGTAGGAATCGTTGAATGACTTGAAATGATCGATATCGAACAGCAGCAGCGACAGCGGCTCCCCGGAGGCGAGCGCGCTCTGCACCGCCATGCCGATCATGCGATCGAAATATTTGCGATTGCCGAGGCCGGTGAGCGGATCGGTGAGGCTCTCGGCGCGGATCGCCTCCAGGCTCTGCTGGAGATTGCTGATCTCGTTCCTCGATAGTATCAGGCGGCCTTCCAGCGCCTTGTTGGCCTCGCGCATCTCGCTGGTCGAACGCAGCAGCGTCTCGACGATCGCCTTGATCTGGTCGCGGCCCTTGGCCGACGACAGTTTCTCGGTCGCACCCGACAGGCTGGCGTCGTAGGCGCCGCTCATCCCGAGCGCATCGCCGAGAACCTTCATCACGTCGTCGATCTCGCCGATGACGCGCGCGCCCACCTTATCGATGCGGTCGGTGGTCTTGATATGGGAGAGATAGGTCTCGTAGATCTGCTCGAGATCGGCTTCGGTCAGCTTGCCGTTGCGCGCCAGCGTCTCGTTGATGATCTTGTTGAGCGGTGCGTTGTAGCCGGTGGCGTAGACGTACCAGATCTCGTAATTGCGCGGAATTGCCGTCTGCCGGAGCGATCGAATCTGGCCGAGCGCCACTTCGGCGAACGCCATCGTGCGTTCGTGTTCGTCGAGAACCTTGACCACGGAACATACCCCGCAGCGGTCGGTGCGCCCCCGACCGCAGCAATGCTTAAATTATGTTCCTAGGCTAACGGACGATCGTGAACGCCCCGTAAATATACGTTCGCCAATGCATCCGAAAAAAGTGTGGGGCGTTTTTCCTCAACCGAAACCAAAAGCGCGTGTCGCGCTTCAGGCTCCGGCGGGGGAGCGAACCGGCCGCAGCAGAAATGCCGGCAGATGCGAGTGATCGCCCGGCTCGGCGTCGACCTCCCGCTGCCGGCGCGGTTCGGGACGGCCGATCGAGGGCACGTGCGACGGATTGGCCTGATGGCGCGCGCTCTGACGCGGCTCAGATGACGGCCGTGCTTCGCGGGGAGGCCGCGCTTGGCGTGCAGCCCTTGGCTCGCGAGCGGGCCGGGCTTCGGCCGCGGGGCTTGCATCGACCGAAGGCCTTGCCTCGGAGGGCTGCGGCGCGTCGCCACGCGGCTCGTGGCCGCGACGCGGCTTGCCCCGTCCGCCACGGGAGCGCTCGCGGTCCCGTCCGCGAGACTCGCGCGGGCGCTCGCTGTGTTCGGTCGTGCTCCCGTGCACCTCGAAGTCACCCTCGGCGCGCGGAATGCTCTGGCCGATCAGCTTCTCGATCGCCGCCATCGACTTCTGGTCGAGCGGTGTCACGATCGAGATCGCCGTGCCGGTGCGGCCGGCGCGGCCGGTGCGGCCGATGCGATGGACGTAGTCGTCAGCGTGGTGGGGGACGTCGAAATTGAAGACGTGGCTGACCTCGGGAATGTCGAGGCCGCGAGCGGCGACGTCGGAGGCGACCAAGAGCGGCAACTCACCCTTGCGGAACTGTTCGAGCGCCGCCGTGCGGGCCGATTGGTCCATGTCGCCGTGCAGGGCGCCGACGCTGAAGCCGTGCTTCTGAAGGGATTTGTGAACGATGGCGACCTCGCGCTTGCGATTGCAGAAGATGATCGCGTTCTTGAGATCCTTGGCCTCGCGCAGCAGGCGGCGGAGCAACTCGCGCTTCTCGTGCGCCTCGCGCCCAGCGGGCACCTGGGCCTGCGTGACGGTCACGGCTGTCGTGGCGGGTTTGGAGACCTCGATCTTCTGCGGATTGTGCAGGAAGGCCTCGGTGATGCGCCGGATCTCCGGCGGCATGGTCGCGGTGAAGAACAGGGTCTGCCGCGTAAACGGGACGAGCTTGCAGATGCGCTCGATGTCGGGGATGAAGCCCATGTCGAGCATGCGGTCGGCTTCGTCGATGACGAGCAGCTCGACGCCGGTGAGCAGGAGGCCACCGCGCTCGGTATGGTCGAGCAGGCGGCCCGGCGTTGCGATCAGCACGTCGACGCCGCGCGTCAGCTTGGCATCCTGGTCGCCGAACGAGACGCCGCCGATCAGAAGCGCGACGTTGAGTTTCTGGCCCGCGCCGTAACGGTCGAAGTTTTCCTTCACTTGCGCCGCGAGTTCGCGGGTCGGCTCGAGGATCAGCGTGCGCGGCATGCGCGCCCGGGCTCGACCCTTTTCGAGGATGGTGAGCATCGGCAGCACGAAGGCCGCGGTCTTGCCGGTGCCGGTCTGGGCGATGCCGAGCACGTCCTTGCGTGCGAGGACGTGGGGGATCGCCTGTTCCTGGATGGGAGTGGGGGTGGTGTAACCGGTGGCCGCCACTGCGGCGAGGACTTTTTCGGATAGTCCGAGATTGGTGAAGGACATTGAGCCTCTGGTCGAAACCGCCGTTCGGAATCGAGGGTAAAAAGGCTGTCGCGTTCCACCCCAAAACGGCGTGCTCTCAAAGAAGCTGGGGGTGCTGACTCACGCGAACAAAGCGCCAGGCTCGAGAATCGATCTTCGATTTGAGCCGCGTCGCCCCGGAACATAGGCAGGAATCCGCCAAAGTCAATGGAGCGGGCGCGGGAAGACCCTAAAAAACCTGAGGTTTTTGCCCAAATAGCGGGCGCGGCTGCGGTTTTCCGCCCAAGCGGCGGACTGACCAGAGCCGGCAAACGGCGGCTAATGCCCCGCCCGAACCTGGGCCCGGAAGTCGCCTGGGGCGATGCCATAGGCAGCGTTAAAGACTCGGTAGTAGGTCGCCAAGCTCTCGAAGCCGCAGGCGGCCGCGATGTCGGCAATCAGCCGCTCCGGAGCCTCGCGGATCAGGCGGCGGCTCTGTTTCAGCCGCTCTTCGGTGATCGTCTGCGAGAAGCTCTTCTCCGCCGTCTCGAACAGCATATGCAGGTGACGCACGGAAATGCCGAGCCAGTCGGCCACCATCGTCGGCGCGAGATTGGGGTCTTGCAGGTGACGCGCGATCAGGCGCCGGGCCTGCGACAGACGGGCGGTCCGCAGCGCGGCCTGCCCGCGGCGGCCGCCGGGCCGCACGATGCCGCGCTCGATCAGCGCCAGGTGGGCCAGGACCTGAACAAGGGAGGCCTGCACCGGGGAGGCGGCGTCGAAGCAGCCGTCATTGCCGGCAACATCGTCGAGATCGGCAAAGCAGGTGCCGAGCAGGGGCGCCAGGGTGGGATCGTCAAACGTCCGCGGTGCAAGCTCGCGCATGCGTTTGTCCTGCGCCGGGATGTTGCTCACCGGGATCTTCAGGATTCGCAAATGGAAGCCGCCTGCGCCCAGCGGCGCGGTACGATAGGGCAGGTCGATATGGCTGGTGGCAAAGCCGCCGTTTGCGATCGCAAAGTCGCTGCCGCGCATGCCGCCGAACCAGCCGCCGCTGCCAAGCTGCTGGTAGACGCAGATGGCGTCGCCCGGTGCGGAGGCGATGTCGGATGCGCTACGCTCGACCGTGTAGGCGGAGGCCTTCAACTCGACGAGGCTGGCGCCGCCAAGCTGGCGCAGCGAGAATTCGCCGAAGAAATCGGCGCGGCGTTCGCGCTCGAGCTCGGCCGTGACGCCGAACAGACCCTTGGCGCGCACCTCGCGCCAATAGTCGAAGCGGTCATGCGGCTCGACCTCGTCGGTGCACCAGCGATACACGATACCTCTCGCTTCCAATGGGATTACCCAGAGACATTGCTAAGGAAGAGCAGATTCCAGCGGAATCTGCCATAGGACCGACGATGGAATCGGGGACCGAGGCCCTTGAACCCTCGATATGTCTGGACCGACTATCACATCAACGGCTGGGTTTCCCATGAACGACCTTTCGAGGGGGCCGGCGGAGGGCCGTTCTGCAACGGGGTATTCCAATGACGCGTCGGCTTTTCAGAATTCTGGCGGCACTCGGCCTCGCAGCGGGCCTGAGCGGATTCGCGCTTCCCGCGCATGCCGAGAAGCGGGTCGCGCTCGTCGTTGGCAACAACGACTACAGGAACGTGCCGAAGCTGCTCAAGGCCGTCAACGACGCACGCACCATGGGCGACACGCTGAAGCAGCTCGGGTTCTCGGTGATGGTCGCCGAGAATCAGAACCGGCAGCAATTCTCCGAGACGTTGCTCGCCTTCGACAAGGCGATCGAGCCCGGCGACACCGCGTTCTTCTTCTATGCCGGCCACGGTTTCGAGATCGCGGGCCAGAACTACTTGCTGCCGACCGACGTTCCGGCGGCGACGGAAGGGCAGGAAGAGCTCGTGCGCGACGCCTCCATCCTGGCCGACCGCATCGTCGAGCGCCTTCAGAACAAGAGGGCGCGGACCTCGATCTTGGTGTTCGACGCCTGCCGCAACAACCCGTTCGAGCGCAAAGGTACCCGCGCGGTCGCCGGTGGCGGCGGGCTCGCGCCGATGACGCAACTGCCGGAAGGCGTGTTCTCGGTGTTTTCGGCAGGTCCCCGCCAGACCGCGCTCGATCGCCTCTCCAACGACGACGCCAACCCCAATTCAGTGTTCACGCGCACTTTCGCCAGGGAGCTGCTCAAGCCCGGCGAGAACCTCGTGCAGGTGGCGCAGCGCACCCGCCGTGCCGTCAGTGAGATGGCCGATACCGTGAAGCACAAGCAGGTGCCGGTCTATTTCGATCAGATGGTCGACGACGTCTTCCTTAGCGGCCTCGCCAAGGATGCCGCCGCGCGCGCGGACGATCCGCCGCCGCAGAAGCTCGCCGCGCTCCCGCCGGTATCGGTGCCGCACCTGCCGAAGGAGGAGACCACCAACGCGCCGATCGCGAGCTTCTCGCGGCACAATGGCGGCTGGAGCGTGGTGTTCTCCTTCGCTGATCCGACGCTTGGCATCTCCTGGCGCATGGCCGGCAAGGGCGATTTCCGCGAAACCGGCTTCATCGACACGCTCGATCCGCGCACGCGCAAGCGGATGCCGAACCCGTCGGTCGAATTGCCGCCGGATGCGCAAGCCGGCACCATCGAGGTCCGCTATGTCGATCAGTCCGGCGAGATGCAGGGGCCGTTCCCGATCAGGTTCGATCCCGAGGCCGCGCTGATCCGCGACCAACGCAAGATCCTCGACATGACCGCGACAAGCTGGCTGTCATTCCGCGAGTTCAATGGACTGCTGGTCTACTACACGCATCTCGTGTCCTACCGCTGCGCCATTCGCGAGGTGCGCATTGGTGTCGACACTGCCGTGCCGAACCAGGTGCTGAAGATGCCTCCTTGCGACATGCGCGATCCCAGCGCGATCAGCGCCGGCATGCCGCTCTACATGAAGCTCGCCCCGGCGACGCAGTCCGTCTCGGTTGAGCTGACCTACCGCGACGGCAGCGTGTCGGAGATCAAGAGCTTTCGCAGCGCGAACCGCAGCAATAATTGAGATCGTCGTCGGCCGCGACAGGAGAGGAACAACTCCTGCTGACCTGGATTGTCAGTCAAACCAGGGAGACGATCCATGATCCGCAGATCCATCTTCGTAACGATCGCTTGCGTTGCACTTTCGACGGCGGCTTTTGCCCAAGGGGGCGGTGGTGCGGCGGGCGGCGCCGGTGGCGCCAGCGCCGGATCGGGGGCCAGCTCAGGTGCAGGGGTGGGCACGTCACCCAGCAGCGCCAACTCCGGGCCGTCGGCTCCCTCGGGGATGGGGACGCATGACACCACCACGGGGGCCAACGTCAACACCAATACCGGCCCGGTCAACCCGAACGTTCAGTCCCCAACCGCAAATGGTAAGACGCCGTCAGCAGCACAAGCCGAGCGGAACATGGGTGTCGGTCATGCGACCAATGGGTTGCCGATCGGCAGTCCAGGCACCGGGACCAGCAACGAGGACCAGAAATAGTCGATCCCGTCCTCACCCAAGGCCCGCGCTCTGCGGGCCTTTTTTTTGGCGCTTGTTTGCTGCAGCAAAGCGGCCCCGGTGAGCTTTTGTCTGCAAATTGAGACTGCACTCGGCCTGGATCGCGTTAGTATCGTCCGGCATATCTTCATCGATACTCACATCGCGGATCGCGGCTGCCATGACATCCGACCAACAATCAAACCGGACCATGAAGGTCCGCTGCTGCATCGTCGGCGGCGGGCCAGCGGGCATGATGCTCGGCTATCTCCTGGGCCGCGCCGGCATCGAGGTCGTGGTACTGGAGAAGCATGCGGATTTCTTCCGCGATTTCCGCGGCGACACCGTGCATCCCTCAACACTTCAGGTGATGGACGAACTTGGCCTGATCGACGGCTTCCTGAAGCTGCCGCATCAGCGCTTGCAGAAGATGGACGGCCTGTTCGGTGGCACGCCGGTGCGCATCGCCGATCTCAGCCGGCTCCACACCAAGTACCCCTTCATCGCTTTCATGCCGCAATGGGACTTCCTGAATTTCCTGCGCGAGGCCGGCCGGCGCTTTACCTCGCTCAAGGTGATGATGAGCACGGAGGCGGTCGATCTGATCCGCCGCGGCGAGACGGTCGCCGGCGTGCGGGCGAGGACGCCTGAGGGCATTATCGACATCGAGGCGGATCTCACCATTGCCTGCGACGGCCGGCATTCGACGGTGCGCGAGCGCGCCGGCCTTGCCGTCGAGGAGATCGGCGCGCCGATGGACGTGCTGTGGTTCCGCGCCGGCCGCAGACCCGACGAGACGGAGAATGTGTTCGCGCGCGTCGAGCCCGGCAAGATGATGATCACCTTCGATCGCGGCGACTATTGGCAATGCGCCTACGTCATCGCCAAGGGGCAATTTGATGCGGTGAAGGCGAGGGGATTGACGGCGCTGCTCGACGACGTCGTGCGCATGGCGCCGATCCTGAAAAGCGGCATCGCGGACGTGAAGAGCTTTGACGACATCAAGCTGCTCACCGTCGCGATCAACCGCCTGACGCGCTGGACGCGGCCCGGCCTGCTTCTCATCGGCGACGCCGCGCACGCGATGTCGCCGGTCGGCGGCGTCGGCGTCAATCTCGCCGTGCAGGACGCGGTCGCAACCGCAAACCTGCTGGCGGATGAGCTGCAGCACGGTTGTCCCTCGGAGAACGAGCTCGATGCGGTGCGACGCCGGCGCGAGTTCCCGGTGAAGATGACGCAGCGAATGCAGGTCGTCGTGCAGAACAACATCATCAGCGGCGCCTTGCTAGGCAGCGACCGGCCGTTGAAGGTGCCGCTGATCGTGCGCCTCATCACTGCGCTGCCCTGGCTCCAGGGCATTCCGGCGCGCCTGCTTGCGCTCGGCGTTCGGCCCGAGCACGTGCAGTCGAAGGCGGCGCCGCCATCGTAGCGCAAGACTCGGTAGGGATAACGCTGCATTAAATTACGCTCGGTGCGTTGCACGCTTGCAACATCGCGAATGCATTCAAGGCGCAACGTGTGCTCATCCGCCACATTAACCGTGTTGATTTCAATTTTGGTAAGGGCCGTCTGTGAGCGTGCGCCCATCAACGGACACGGGGTCTACCATGCGTACCAAATTGATTGCCGCCTTCGCCTGCACGACCGCTCTGGTTTCGATCGGCGCGGCTTCCGCTGCCGATCTCGGTGCGCGCTACACGAAGGCGCCCGCCTATGTCGAGCCGCTGTTCAACTGGACCGGCTTCTATGTCGGCGGCCACATCGGTGGCGCGTGGACCAACGAGCAGTTCATCAACAACGGAACCGGCGCGCCGTTCGGCGATCTTTCGCCGGGCGAAGGCTTCCGCCAGCGCAAGTCGGGCATCATGGGCGGCGCCCAGATCGGCTACAACTGGCAGGCCAACAATTACGTGTTCGGCATGGAAGGCACGATCTCCGGCCTCGACAACAAGGGCACGGTGGTAAACAACGTGTTTGGCGCCGCGGACGACGTGTTCTCCTGGCGTGCCAACGTGCTCGCGACCATCGTCGGCCGCGCTGGCTTCGCCGTGCAGAACAACCTCTTCTACATCAAGGGTGGCTATGCCGGCGCGAACAACCGTCTGTCGGTCAGCGACACCGTCGGTGTGTCGGGCTCGGGCGGACAGACCCACTGGGCCAACGGTTGGACCGTCGGCGCCGGCTGGGAATACGGCGTCACCCGCAACTGGATCGTTGGCCTCGAATACAACTACGCGGCCTTCGGCAGCCAGACCTATCAGCTCGGCGGCACCTCGGGTAACTACACCTTCGATGCCAAGCCGCGCGACATCCAGTGGGCCGTCGTGCGCGCGAGCTACAAGTTCGACGCCCCGACCATCGCCCGTTACTGAGCACGTCGACGCAACGCGACCAACGATCAAAAAAAGCACGGCCAAAATTCAAAGCCCCGGCATGGTCCGGGGCTTCTTTTTTGCGTTGGTGGATTGCGGCCACGGCCGGCCTCAGGCCATCACCGAGAAGCCGCCGTCGACCGGGATCGCGGTGCCGGTGAGGAAGTTCGAGGCGGGCGATGCGAGGAACACGGCGATGCCGGCGAAGTCGTCGATGTCGCCCCAACGTCCTGCAGGCGTGCGCGCCAGCACGCGCTCGTGCAGCCCTGAGACCTGCTGTCGTGCGCCGCGGGTGAGGTCGGTGTCGATCCAGCCCGGCAGGATGGCGTTGACCTGGATGTTGTCGGGCGCCCACGCATTGGCGCAGGCGCGTGTGTACTGCACGATGCCGCCCTTGCTCGCCGCATAGGCGGTCGCGAAGCTCGCGCCGAAGATCGACATCATTGAGCCGATATTGATCACCTTGCCGTTGCCGGACGCCTTCAAGGCTGGATAGGCCAGCTTCGAGCAGACGAAGGCGCTGGTGAGGTTGGTGTCGATCACCTTGTTCCACTCGTCGAGCTCGAGTTCGTGCGGGGGCTTGCGGATGCTCATGCCGGCATTGTTGATGAGGATGTCTATCCGGCCGAGCTCGCTGACGACACCGTCGACCATGGCCGCCACGGCGGCCTTGTCGGTCACGTCGGTGGTGACCGCGATCGCCTTCACGCCGCGCCGTCTGAGATCGGCCACGGCTGCGGCGGACTTGGTTTCATTGCGTCCCACCACGGCGATGTCGGCTCCGGCATCGGCAAGGCCGCGGGCCATGCCAAGCCCGATGCCGCCATTGCCTCCTGTTACGACAGCGACCTTGCCGCGAAGGTCGAATCGGCTGGATGTCATGCTCTCAGTACCTTTTCTTGTCCTGGTTTGTTCTATTGGCTGCTCTGCCAGATCAGCACCAGCCCGAAGCCGGCCATGGCTGCGCCATAGCCAGCCCATTGCAGCTGGTCGACCATGAAGCTCGATCCCGGCCAGGCGAGCGTGCCCGTGCCTTGTCCGATCCAGAGCAGCCCGACGGCAGTCGCAAACAGGCCTGCGATCAGCAGAAATCGGCGCATGCGTTCCTCCCATCAGTCCGCTTCTGTCGCGACGCGGCATGAACGATTGCCGTGCACCCGCGAACTTGGACGCAGACTAGCCGTAGCTTCGGCTCCGATACAATGGGCCGCGATTGACACGCGGGGCGCCGGCTCATGCAGGAACGTCATTGACGGTGAGGAGATCACAACGAAAAAGCCCCGGACGATGCCGGGGCTTTGACGTTTGGTCCTGAGACCAGATCAGTACTTCGCGACGACCGGGCCGCTCCAGTTGAAGCGATAGACCAGCGAGGTGCTGATAGTCTGGACCCAGGGCTTGAAGGTGGCGGCCGTGCCAAGCGGCGCAACAACACCGCAACCGGCAACAGTACAGGTCTCAGGCAAGCTGATCCGATCGTAGAAGGCGGACCGATATTCGGTCTTCATGAACCAACCAGGGGCGCTGATCCCGAAGATGTTGAGGTTGTTCTCAACACCGCCGCCCACGAACCAGCCGTCACGCCGGAAAGACGACGTATTCAGGAGGGTCGGGCCTCCACCGGCAGTCAGTGTGGACAGGCTGGTGCCAGACCATTCCGATCCGGAATAACCGGCGTTCACGTAGGAAAGGACGTTCGGGGCAACCAAATAACCGAGCCTGACGCCAGCGGCGTAGCTGGTCCGGAGCTTTTCGCGTCCTTCCACGAAATTGAAGGGATCGCTGAGGGAACCACGAATGTCACCAAATTGACCATCGGCGAAGACGCCCGCCACCCAGCTCGGGGTGAACTGCCAGTCATAACCAAGACCGACCGTTCCGAACCAGCCGCTACCGCCCAAACGCTGATCGCGGGTCAGCGCAGTGCCTGCCGCACCAAAGGCGCCGAACGGCCCGACAACACCAGTGCTCTGAACGTTGCTGTCCGCGTTCCAGAGCCCGCCGCCGGCACCGCCGAAGATGTAGAAGCCGGTCCAGTTGGCGACCGGCGCGGGCGCCGGAGCCTTCACGTACGGACGGGCCCCAAGGTCGGCCGCCGAGGCCGAACCGGTCAAAGCCGCAACCGCGGTCAGAGCAAGCAAAATCTTCTTCATTTCCAAATCCCCAACCTTGGTTCGCTTAGCAGGTGCGAGCGCCGTTCCGTTCAAATTCGATGGTTGGACTATAGACGGATTCTGCTGAAATGCTGTTGCTGAGCGGACACAGATGACTGAAAACGATCCGGTGTTGTACGGAGGACACAGGGACCCCGGAGTGATGTCGTCCGCCTTAAAAATGAACGCCTACAATAACTTACGCGATGACTTCCATTACACGCTAAAGATGAAGGTCGTCGCGAAAATCACCATATTCGACGTAGAGGGAGAAAGTTGCTTCAGCCGCCGGCGAAAAAGCGAAAATCAAATCGCCCCCGATTCTTATCTTTGCGGCGCGGTCTGGGATGAGTCGGAGCTGGACTGTTCATCTCTCGCCATCGCGACGCGATGAGCAGATGGAAACCGCAAGCGGCTGGCCCGCTGCTTCCCGCTCTAGACGTCCAGCAGCTCTTCGCTGGCAAATTCGGCCTTGTCCGAGATGAACGCGAAACGTGCCTCGGCCTTGGTGCCCATCAGGCGCTCCACCGAATCCGCCGTGGTGTCGCGATCGTCGGCGAGCAGCACCACCTTGAGCAGCGTCCGCTTGGCCGGATCCATGGTGGTTTCCTTGAGCTGCGCCGGCATCATCTCACCGAGGCCCTTGAAGCGGTTCACCTCGACCTTGGCGTTGGCATTGAACGCGCTCTTGATCAGCTCTTCCTTGTGCTTGTCATCGCGCGCATAGACCGATTTGGTGCCGTGGGTCAGCTTGTAGAGCGGCGGCACCGCGAGGAAGAGGTGCCCTTCGTCGATCAGCCGCGGCATCTGCCGGTAGAAGAAAGTGATCAGCAGCGAAGCGATATGCGCGCCGTCGACGTCGGCGTCGGTCATGATGATGATGCGCTGATAGCGCAGATCCTCTTCGCGATAATGGGCAAGCGTGCCGCAGCCGATCGCCTGCACGAGATCGGAGAGCTGGGCATTCGCCGTCAGCTTGTCCTTGCCGGCTGAGGCGACGTTGAGAATCTTGCCGCGCAGCGGCAGCACGGCCTGGGTCTTGCGGTCGCGCGCCTGCTTGGCGCTGCCGCCGGCCGAGTCGCCCTCGACGATGAAGAGCTCGGAACCGTCGGTGCCGGCATCGGTGCAGTCGGCGAGCTTGCCGGGCAGACGCAGCTTCTTGCCGGCGGTCTTGCGCGCCGTCTCCTTTTCCTGGCGACGGCGCAGCCGCTCCTCGGCGCGGTCGATCACGAAATCGAGCAGCCTGTTGGCCATGTTCGGATTGCCCGACAGCCAATGATCGAACGGATCTTTGATCGCCTGTTCGACGATGCGCTGGGCCTCGGCGGTGGCGAGGCGATCCTTGGTCTGGCCCTGGAATTCAGGCTCGCGCACGAACACCGAGAGCATCACGGCAGCGCCCACCATCACGTCTTCGGAGGTGACGGAGGCCGCGCGCTTGCCCTGACCGACGCGCTCGGCGTGATCCTTCAGACCGCGCAGCAGCGCGCTGCGCAAACCCGATTCATGCGTGCCGCCATCGGGCGTCGGCACGGTGTTGGTGTAGGAGGAGAGAAAGCCGTCGGCATCCGCAGTCCACGCCACCGCCCATTCGCAGGCGCCATGAGCACCGTTGCGGCCGGACTTGCCGGAGAAGATGTCGGGATGCACCAGCGTGTCGGCGTGGATCGCCGCGGCAAGATAATCCTTGAGACCGCCGGGGAAGTGGAACGTCGCCTCCGCCGGCACGTCCTCGACGCCCTTGAGCAGCTCGGGCGCGCAGTTCCAGCGGATCTCGACCCCGCCGAACAGGTACGCCTTCGAGCGCGTCATCTTGAAAAGGCGCTGCGGCTTGAACGCGGCCTTGGCGCCGAAGATGTCGGTGTCGGGCTTGAAGCGCACGCGCGTGCCGCGGCGGTTGTTGACCTTGCCGAGATCCTCGAGCTTGCCTTTGGGGTGCCCGCGCTCGAACGTCATGCGGTAGAGCTTCTGGCTGCGCGCGACCTCGACCTCGAGACACGAGGAGAGGGCGTTCACCACGGAGATGCCGACGCCGTGCAGACCGCCCGAGGTCTCGTAGACCTTGGAGTCGAACTTGCCGCCCGAATGCAGCGTGCACATGATGACTTCGAGCGCCGACTTCTTCGGGAACTTCGGATGTGGATCGATCGGGATGCCGCGGCCGTTGTCGGTGACGGTCAGGAATCCGTCGGCGCTCAGATCCACCTCGATGAAGGTCGCGTGCCCGGCCAGCGCCTCGTCCATGGAATTGTCGATGACTTCGGCGAAGAGGTGATGCAGGGCCTTCTCATCGGTGCCGCCGATATACATGCCGGGTCGGCGCCGCACCGGTTCCAAGCCCTCGAGCACCTCGATGTCGGCCGCCGTATAGTCGGCTTCCCCGCCACCGCCGCGCGAGGCCGTCTTGGCGGCGGGCGCGCGAGACTTTGCCTCGTCGGCGCCGAACAGGTCGTCTTTCGCTTTGGTTTTCAATTGCTTGGACATATATCTTGATACGCTTTGAAGGCCGCATGGGCGGCGAATCGGTTAGGCCGACTATGCCACTTCTGGCTTGGAAAGGTTACCGCCGGGCGGGCCGGGCCGTGTGGTTGGGAGCCAATCCCGGCGATTTTACGCCGTAGGCCCGCCAATTCCCGGCAATTTGACGTCCCGCCCGCCTTGGGCCGGGCTTTGTGACTTGATGTCACACAAGCCCTTGGCTTACCAGTCCTTTTCATCGAGCAGCACCTTGAGACAGGGCGGGAAGGCTAATCTGGAATGGAGCAGTTTGCGCACGCCCTGGCCGACTTCGTGCGCGCTCACCAGGCTTGGGCCGCGCCGATCGTGTTCCTGCTCGCCTTCGGGGAGTCGCTTGCCTTCATCTCGCTGCTGGTCCCGGCCTGGGGCGCGCTGGTGGGGATCGGTGCGCTGATCGGAGCGAGCGGCATCAGCTTCTATCCGGTCTGGATCGCCGGCGGTATTGGCGCGGCGCTGGGCGACTGGGTCTCCTACTGGTTCGGCTACCGCTACAAGGAGAGGGTCGCGCAGATGTGGCCGCTTTCGCGCTATCCCGAACTCCTGCCCAAGGGCGAGGCTTTCGTGCGCAGCTGGGGCGTGCCCAGCATCTTCATCGGCCGCTTTTTCGGCCCCTTGCGCGCCTCGGTGCCGCTCGCAGCCGGCATCTTCGAGATGCCGTATTGGAGCTTCCAGGTCGCCAATTTCGTCTCAGCCCTGGTCTGGTCGGCGGCACTGCTGCTGTTCGGCGACGTGATCGCGAAGCTGATGGAATGGATCTGGCGCCTCATCTGATGCCATGAACCTTGACGGGAACCGGATCTGGCTTTATAGCCGCGCGCCATGATCAACGCTGCGACCATTCTGTTCGCCCGTCGCCGCCGCCGCTCTTTCGCGGTTTGGGCGGTCGATCGCGTTTGAGATCATCGTCTTTGCCGCTGGATCCGGTCCGCGGCATTCTCTCTCCTGTCAGCGCGATCTGATCCGGCGGCCCCCAAGGAGGCCCAGCAGGAGACCACGATGTACACGCCAGTCTTTTTCAAGCAGGACCGCGCCGCGAGCCTGAAATTCGCCGAGGAGCGCGGCTTCGGCACGATGTGCGCCTTCGACGGCCACAAGCCGGTTGCTTCCCCGCTGCCGTTCTATCTGACCTACGCCGCTGACGGCACGCCGCAGGCCGCCTTTCATGTGGCCCGTCAAAATCCGCTGCTAAAGCTCGCGGGCGGTGATGCGTCCTGGCTGCTCGCGGTCAACGGCCCCGATGCCTATGTATCGCCGGACTGGTACGTCTCGCCCGACCAGGTGCCGACCTGGCTCTACCAGTCGGTGCATCTCAGCGGGCCGGTACGGCTGCTGTCGGACGACGAGCTGGCGGTGCAGATCGATACGCTCAGCGACAAGTTCGAGAGTTGGCTGCTGCCGAAAAAGCCGTGGACATCAGGCAAGATGACGGCGGGGCGGCTGGAGACGATGAAGAAGGCGATCGTTGGGCTGGTGATGACGGTTGAGGAGGTCGAAGGCAGCTTCAAGCTGAACCAGCACAAATCGGATGCCGACTATACGGCGATCGCCAATGCGCTTGGCGCCGGCGACGCCGATGCGAAGCAGATCGCACATTTGATGCGGCAGGCCCGGCCGCAGCCTTTTGCAGACGATACGAACATGCTCGAAGGGAGCGCGCCATGAACCTCGCTGACACCACCAAAGCCCCGACCCCCGGCACGGCGAAAAAGCCGGCCACCGTCTTCGTCGACGGCGGCTCCGGCACCACCGGGCTCGGCATCAACGAGCGGCTGAAGCTCCAGGGCGACGTCGCGGTGAAGACCATCGCCGACGACAAGCGCAAGGACCCCGCGGCCAAGAAGGCGCTGATGGAGGAGGTGGATCTCGTCATCCTCTGTCTGCCCGACGATGCCGCCAGGGAGACGGTTGCTCTCGTGGACGGCATGGGCGCCTCGGCGCCGAAGGTGCTGGACGCTTCGACCGCCTACCGCGTGGCGCCCGACTGGGCCTATGGCTTTCCCGAGCTCACGCCCGATCAGGCCGGCAAGATCAAGGCCGCGAAAAAGGTCTCCAATCCCGGCTGCTATCCGACCGGCGCGATCGCCCTGCTGCGGCCGATCGTCGATGATGGCCTGCTGCCGCAGGATTATCCCGTCACCGTCAACGCCGTGAGCGGCTATTCCGGCGGCGGCAAGTCGATGATCGCGAGCTTCGAGGATGGCAGCGCGCCGTCCTTCGAGCTGTACGGTCTCGGCTTCGAGCACAAGCACCTGCCGGAGATGCAGCTCTACTCGAACCTGACGCGGCGGCCGATCTTCATTCCATCGGTCGGCAATTATCGGCAGGGCATGCTGGTCTCGGTGCCACTCCAACTCGACACGTTGCCCGGCAAGCCGGGCGGCGCCGACCTGCAAGCGGCGCTCGCCAAGCGATACACCGGCTCGAAATACGTCAAGGTGATGCCGCTTCAGAACGAGGCGACCAAGGGTGCTCGGCTGGAGCCGGAGGCGCTGAACGAGACCAATATGCTCGAGCTCTACGTCTTCGCCAGCGACAAATATCGCCAGGCGTTGCTGGTCGCCCGGCTCGACAATCTCGGCAAGGGCGCCTCGGGTGCAGCCGTGCAGAACATGCGGCTGATGCTGGGATTGCCGGAGGAGTAGGGCTGGGACCTATCCACCGTCATTGCGAGCCAACGGGTCCGCGCGAAGCGCGGCCCGATGACAGGCTCCGCGAAGCAATCCAGAGCTCCCACCGTGGAAATAGTCTGGATTGCTTCGTCGCAAAAGCTCCTCGCAATTGTGCATGTTCACTAATTCGCTGATTGGATCGCTCCAGCGGAGGACGATCCGATGCGCGACAACAGCTATGACCGGACGATTGAGCGCAACTATCTGCA